>NZ_AFPR01000001.1:0-3374 GCF_000219295.1 Acidiphilium sp. PM | reverse complement strand
ATGGTGAAACAGCCGGCGGTGGTCGCGCGGGGCCTGCTGGGCATCCGGGCAACCGGCGCCGCCGCCATCGAGATAGCGGAGCCTCATCGCATCGTGCAGCGCGCCGGCCAGCGCGCGGGGGCCGATATGCGGCGCGGGGCCCGCGGCGCGCCAGAATTGGCGGATGCCGGCGGCGATCATCAGGGCCGCGCAGAGCGCCGCGAGGCCGAACACCGCGACCATCGCGCCATGCGACATCAGCCGGTAGAACGCGCCGGGTGCTGAGAGCGGGCCGCCGGCGCCCGAAAGTGCTGGCATGATGGCGGCGAGGAAGCCGGTGACGCAGAGCAGGATGACGGCGGCGTTCACGATGCCGCCGCGATCGAACGCGCCGCCGGCCAGGCGCGGCCAGGCATGCGCCGCGTAGGATTCCCGGCGCGCCGCGGCCATCGTCCGCGGCACGTTGACGGCGAATTCGTGCGGCGGCGCGAACTGGCAATCGTCGAGGCAGGCGCCGCAGCCGTGGCAGAGGCTGGCGAGATGCGCGAGCGTGCCGGGGCTGAACTCCCGGTGCCGCTCCATCGCCGGGAACACGGCGCAGAGCCCTTCGCAGTAACGGCACGAATTGCAGATGGTCATGATCCGCGCGGCCTCGGCCAAAGCGGGGGTGCCGCGAGTGTCAGTTCCGTCCATGGCGCGCCGCCTCCCGACCGGCGATTCGTCCGAACACGCTGCCGATGGTCATGCCGATTCCCGCCGCGTAGCCCCGGCCCAGCACGTTGCCGGCCATGATCTCGCCCGCGGCGAACATGTTCACCGCCGGCCTGCCGTCGTTCATGCGGATCCGCGCGTCGCGGCCGACCCTGACGCCGAGATAGGTGAAGGTGATGCCCGGACGCACCGGGTAGGCATAGAACGGTCGTTGCTCGATCCGCCGCGCCCAGTGCGATTTCGGCGGCGACAGCCCCTCGGTATGGCAGTCATCGAGCACGGTATGGTCGAAATGCCCCTCGCGCACCGCGTCGTTGAAGGCCGCGAGCGTGGCTTCGAAGCGCTGCGGATCGAGCTCGAGCCGGGTGGCGAGCGTATGCAGGTCGTCCGCCTGCACGGGCGGGTAAAGCGAGGGCATGAACAGGGGGAGCGAGCGGGAATCGAAGACGATATAGGCGATCTGCCCGGGCTGGGCGGCGACGAGGCGGCCCCAGATGGCGTATCGCCGGGGCCAGAAATCCTCGCCCTCGTCGTAGAAGCGCTCGGCGTTGGCGTTGAGCACCACGCCGAAGACGACGCAGTCGAGCCGGGTGATGATGCCGCCGTCGAAGCGCGGGGCGCGCGCGTCGATCGCGACGGCGTGGCATTGCGTCGGGTCGCCGACCGGCTCGGCGCCGGCATCGAGCAGCAGGCGCAGGATGTCCCCGCGATTGTAGGGCGTGCCGCGGATCAGGAAATTGTCGGCGGCGGCGCCCCAGGATTCCTTCAGCCAGTCGATATTGGCCTCGAACCCGCCGGCCGCTGCCACAAGGGTGCGGGCCTTCACCGGCACGACGGCGCCGCCATGCCGGACCAGGGCTTCGCGGAACACGCCGTCCTGAATGTCGAAGCCGATGACTTCCGCCTCGTAGATGACCCGCACACCGAGGCTTTCGGCGGTGCGGTAGAGCGATTTCAGCATGGCGCGGCCGCCGCCGAGGAAGAAGGAATTGGTGCGGCCCAGGCTGAGCGTGCCGCCGAGCGAAGGCTGGAACCTGACGCCCTGGCGGGCGATCCAGGTCAGCATGTCCTTGGATTCGGCGATCATGAAGCGGGCGAGATCCTCATCGGTCTCGCCGCCGGTCACGCGGAGAAGGTCCTGCCAGAATTCCTCCTCGGTATAGGGGCCGGTGAGGAAATCCGTGGCGCTGTCGTGCGCGCAACGCATGTTCCGCGTGTGCCGCGTGTTCCCCCCGCGGTAGAATTCGGGGGCCGCTTCGAGCACCAGCACCGAGGCGCCTTCGCGCCGGGCACTGATCGCCGCGCACAGGGCGGCGTTGCCGCCGCCGATCACCAGCGTGTCGACCGTCGCGGGAAAGACCGTTTCAGACCTCATGCCCGTGCTGAGTAGAGGCCGGGCGGGGTCAAGTCAAGATTGTATACAACTGAATGCAATGTCGCCGGCGGGGTGCGGCCATGCGGCGGCGTTCGGCGGGAGCACCATCCGATCCGGGCGGATCGGATGATGCCCTATCGCACGGGCTGATCAGTCAGACGCCCACGGCGCGGGCTGCGCTCAGGCGCGGCGGCGGTTGCGGCGTGATATCAGGCACAGACCGAGCAGACCCGTGCCGAGAAGAACGAGAGAGCCCGGCTCGGGAACGGCGGTTGGGTCCTTCACGAAGGTGAATTTGGCGCTGACCGTGTGGGGGAAGTATTCATTTGCAAACAGGTTTATATCAAGCTCGCCGTCGTTGTTTGGTCCGAAGTTGAGCTTGAGAAGTGGATTCGTGAATTGAATTGAGTTGTTTTTGATACTATCGATATAAAAAAGTCCGAAAAAATACGTCTGTTTCTTGACGACCGCTGTCCCGCTGCCGTTTGCGCCAAACGAGGGAGGCGGTTGAGTGAAGTCGAATGCGACAGAAAAAGTCTGTTTCCCCGCTGCCTTTTGGTTTGCATACAACGTAAACAGGTTGTCAGTTACCGACTGTCCAACATTGAGTGGAGACAGGGTAAACGTTGGTGCGAGGTCGAAGACTGGGAAGAGTGGATCGCTGCTCACGCCGAGGCCACTGCTTGTGCTCACCGAATATGTCCCGCCGAAGGTGACAGGATCCGCGTGGGCGGTGGCAGCCCAGGCGCCACCGAAGACCATGGCGCCAACAATAATCTTGAAAATCCGCTTCATGGCTTTGCAACTTTCATTTCAATGCAAGACATTCAGGCTGTCGGAACCGCAGCAATTTTGATGCCAAAAAATATATCGGCGAAAATCAGGCTTTTATGAATTCGCCATCGCAAGGATGTAAAAATTCCTGACGGAGCCGGCGCCTCGGGCGGCGGTGCGGCGCGGAGACAGCGGGGTGGTCTTGCGCGAGCCGGGATGCGAGCGGCGGCGGCATGAAAGTGTCCGGCCTCGGCCATCGCCGCAAGAGGCGCGGATATCGGCCAGATATCCGGTATCTGCCGTTGGCGAAGCGGAAAAATTCGATGATTTGAGTGGTATCCCGTACCGGATTCGAACCGGTGTTGCCGCCGTGAAAGGGCGGTGTCCTAGGCCTCTAGACGAACGGGACCGAGTGCGCCGCTAGATAGTCGACTTCGCGCCGGGCATCAAGCGCCACGACGCGGTTTTCCGGTCGCGCCCTGGCGCGCCCGTGCGGCCTCGCGCCGGCCGGTGCGGCAGGCGTCGGAACAGAATT
>NZ_AFPR01000002.1:0-4944 GCF_000219295.1 Acidiphilium sp. PM | reverse complement strand
TGTTGTACTTTTATGCTGGGCCTCGGCAAGCAGGCGCTCCGGCTCGTCCACATCGATTCGGGTGAACGGGAACACGTCGCGTGCCTCAGGGGGGGCGTTACGGGCGCGCTGGACCGCGCGTAGCACGGGGGGAGCATGTGCTCCTCCTGCCCAGGCTCGCAGGAGCTCGCAGAGATCCAGTTGTTCCTCCTGCCGCGCGGCCGCGCGATGCGGATGCCACTGGTTCAGAATGGAGGATAGCCAGGCCTTTGGGTGGACCAGCGCGAGCGCGTGATCTCTGATGGCTGCCGCACCAGCCGTCATCTGGTCATGGGCAGCGCTTCCCTCTCGCGCGAAGACGAGAAGGTTCTGTGCATACCACCAATCAGTGTCCGGATGCGCCCACAGCGCCGTCCGCAGCAGATCGAAACAGGCGTAACCGCGGGCGCGGAAGTGGATGGCCCAGAATTCCGGCCACTGCTCGTTAACGTGTCCGGTGCCGTGCTGGAACGGGATCGCAGCCGAGAACAGGACCAAATCGCCAAGGCGACAGATGTCGTCCACTAGACTGGCGGATCGCTCGAAGGGCAGGTGTTCCGCCACCTCCAAGCACATCACCAGATCGAAGCGGCCGGGTGGCGGGCGGTGCGCCGCCACTGCCTTAGCGAGGCCTGGCTGTGCTAAGTCCCTAGACAAAAAAAGGCTCTCAGGCACCATGAGAGCGCTTCGGTCCACATAGTCTCCGTCCACTCCCAGGCGATCGGGAATACCGAGGTCGCCTGCGGCCCGCAGCCATGCCCCGACGCCGCAGCCGACGTCCAGTACGCTTTGCGGCTGGTAATGCCGCAACAGCTCGGACAACGCTGCATGTGCCGACCGTAAGCTGCCGAACGATTGGGCATCGAAGAAAGACCTATCGTAGAGAGTATCGATATCGTCCGGCATTGTCCGTCCCTACACCAATTCGGTTGTGAGTCCGCATTCCAGCAGGCAGAAAGGCCGATCATGGGCTGCCGGCGCAGCCTGGGCCGGTGTCAGCGCCGCCGCATCCGCGACGCCTTTCGCACGAGAGAGAAAGAATGCTTCCCGATACGCCTCGTCGAGGGTCTGCTGCAGTAACGGATGTGCCGGCAGCCCAGCTGCTTGTCTCGCCGCTGCCAGGCGGTCCAGCTTTCGGGTCCAACGAAGGTGGGCAGCGTAGCCCTGGCGCCGTTCCGCCCAAGCATTCTCCGACGCGTCGATCTCGCAGTAGGCGCGCACCTTCGGGTCGTCGTGGAGTCGCGCGAAACGGTGCTGGGAGCGGCCCTGCCGGTAGGAGCGGGCGCAGAACTGATCGAAGGTCAGGGCTCGGATCATGACCGAGCGGGCGCGCGGCTCATAGATCACCCGCAGACCCTGGCGCGCGAGCCGCCAGCCCAGCTCGATATCCTCGCAGCCAAAATGAAAATCTGGGTGGAACACGCCGTGGCGGACCAGCAGACTGCGCTTGCAGGAACTGCGGCCACCCCAGAACGCGGTGTGGTCGAGCACCTGACCGGGCTGCATCCAGCCATAGGAGAACAACTGGCAGCCGACTTCCGTCACATGACGCATCACCGGTACTGCCGCAATCTCTGGCGCCAGCGTAGTGTTGCCCAGCACCGCGACCGTCTGTTCAGGCGCTGCAAGGTGCACGGCAAGGTGCACAGCCAACAAATCCTGCTCTGCTACGTCGTCATCGTCAAGGAAGACCAGGATCGGACCCTGTGCCGCGAACACACCAAGGTTTTTCGCCGCAGCCAAGCCCGCCTGATTCTGCCGGAACACGCGCAGCGGCAATCGGTTCTGCCAGGCGGCCAGCACCTGCGGAGTCGCGTCGGCAGAGCCGTCGTCCACCACCACTACCTCGAACCGGGACGGGGCGAGGCTTTGCCGTTCTAGCCCCTCCAGCACCCGCGGCAGCAGATGCGCCCGGTTATGAGTGGTCAGCAGCGCGGAAATCTCGGGCGTCACTGATAGGCTTCTAGCACGGTGAAGGCGTCATCCCGGCTTAGGTAGGGCTCCCGGGCCAGGGTTTCATACATTTCTCGATGCGCGTCGGCCCAGTCATAGGCAGTGACGGGGCGACGAATTCGGTGCGCGACCGGGGTGGCGTCTACGATCCCCATGTGCAGCCCACTACGCTCAAGCCGTCTGGGCCAGACAAAATCAAGGCCCCAGCCCATCCCGCTGTCTTCTCCGAATGGAAGCAGCAGCGGGATCACGTCGCGGCGCAGGCAGACGACTGGTCCGATCTCCACGAAACGTGTGCGGCGCGCGGTAAGCCCAGGCATCACCTGAACGATCGGATGATCAGTAAAGCTGTCGGCCGTGCGCGCCGGTTGGGAGAGGCCGAAATCATATCGTTCGGAGAGGCCGATGAACTGGTCCAGGAAGCCAGTTCTCACCTCTACGTCGTCGTCGCAGAACAACAGCCAGTCGAAGTCGTAAGCGTCCTCGGTGAGCCGGTCCAGAAGGGTGAATTTCGATGTGGGTTCCGTCACCACCATCTCAGTCGACGGGAGGTCGAAGCGACCGCGCCCACCGGGAGCAAGTGCGATCCAGCGTTGCACCACCGTATGGTGCAAACTTTCCGCCAACTCATACATCAGGTGTGCTGCCGTGTTCGGCCGATCGGCCATGTATACACCGACGACGAGGACGCTAGCCACCGAGCACAGCCTCCAGCCGGCCCCGCACCGCCTCGACCGAGAGGGTACGCTCGATATGCGCGCGCCCGGCGACCGAAAGCCGCAACCATAGAGCATCGTCGTGCAACAGACGCAACACCTGCGCTGAGAAGGCATCCTCGTCCCCGGCGACCAGCAGATGGCTGCCATCCTGCAGACCCATGCCCTCGGCGCCCACTGGCGTGGCCACCACCGGCAAGCCGTGCGCCATGCTTTGACCTACTTTGCCCTTCATGCCGGCGCCGTAGCGCAACGGCGCGACAAAGACGCGGTGCTGGTGATACAATGAAGTTAAATCAGGAACGAAGCCAATAACTTCCACGCCAGGGATGGCACCGAGGGCAAGCACATCATTGCCCGCGTTGGCGCCGGCAATACGGAATATGAGATCGGGAACCTCTTTCCGGAGCAGCGGGAATATACGATTGGCAAACCAGCATACTGCGTCGATGTTTGGTGTATGCCAGAAACCGCCGACGAAGAATAGTCCTTGGCGAGCCTCAGGTCCCGGCGGGGGCTGTCGTGGCAGATCGAAGACGTTCGGCAGTACTTCCACGGTGGCTTCAGGCACCATCTCGAGCAAAGCCGCCTTCTCTTCTGCCGTCACCGCGATAGTGACGTCGGCGGCCTTGGCACAGGCCTCTTCCACGGTGCGCGTGCGTTCGGCCGCTTCACGAAGCTCTGGATCGTCGCGTAATGCCGCTTCCCGTGCCATACGCAAGCCATGAAAATCAACCATATCGTAGACGAAGCGCGTTGTCGGGCTACGGCTGCGGACCAGCGGCAGCATATCGGTGGCGACGTAGGGGAAGGACACGAACGCCCAGTCTAGGTGACGTCCCGCCTCGGTTAGGAACCGGTCGATTTCTTTGATGCCGTAAAGGATCCGGGAGACCCCGGATTTGCGCAGCGCGTCCTCGTAGCGCGCGCGGCCTTCCGGACTTCCCAGTACGCCGGGCTGGCGATCCAGTCCTGTGTGCGAGCCAAAAATGATAGACCAGCCAGCCTCGCCCATCATGTCAATCAGGGTTTTCAGACGCAAGCCACCGCTCGCTTGGTCGAACAATGGCAGAATATCCGCCACAACCAAGATATCACCGCGGCAACTGGTTGGCCTGGCCGATGCGGCCGGCGCCGACATGTGAGGTGGCGAGACGGAAGCGGTTCCTTGGGAAGGGACCATCGCAACCGGGGCCACCACCTCAGACGGTGCCCCCTGCGCGCTGCCGAGCAATCGTCGCAACGTAATCGCTAAACGACGAGCCGGCGCCATCATCCGCCAGGAGTGCGACGCATACAGCGCCAGGATTGTCTGTTGATGACTGACCAGTTCCTGGCGAAACCACTCCATGCTCGTCTGCAGTTCGGCAGCGGCGCCTCGCGCAGCCGTGAGTTCCTGACGCAATTCGTCTCTCTCTCGCAACAAGTGGGCGAGCTCGCGGCGTAACACTGCCTCCCGGAGTTTTGTTACGGGCCGCGCGCCATCGTTCGCTTCTGTCGCAGGGGTTACGTATGAAATTTTATCTATATTTTTCAATGAGATGCTCGATAGCGGCATTTTTGAAGAACGGATTGAGGATGTGGATGAGCCGGCGGCCCGGGCCAAAACCACTCCCATTCAAGCAACCGGTCAGAATTGGAAATATTCGACCGACTACCGTTTTCCATACTCAAGCTGCGATCAGCATCTTTCATGCGTAACCCCTGGCTTCTGTCGTAAGCATCAACCGAGTCTCATGTGGCGGGATGATGCGAGTCACGCGATATTGTACCTACAGCTTTTACAGTGGAGAAAACTTTTTTAACTGCCTCATTGGCAAGGTCAAGCCGGGGTTCGCGGTCATGAGGCAGATGCGGTTGGTGGCGGTTTCGGCAAGCAGCTGATTTGATTGGATTTCGCCCCCTGTACCTGTTTGACCGCGGATCACGGTGCATCATGATCCGTCTTGGGCCGGTCGGTTGAGAGCCGCCTTTTACCCCCTGTGCCTGCGAGCACCTGGGGGGGACGTGCGCCTCAGCTGATCGACCGTATTGCACGTCCAGTGGGGAGTCGCGTCTTGGCTATTCATGGCCTTGAGCGCCAGTACAGGGAACGGCGAAGCAATACGGCGGCCCGGCAACAGAGGGAGGAGGCCATGGGCATTGAGCCGCTCGTCTTCGTCGGCATCGACTGGGCGAAGCGATGCGCCTGACCGAAACGAAGATTGCAAAGGTCCTAGCCGCCCATCGTATCCGCCTTCTACGTCGCCAACACATT
>NZ_AFPR01000003.1:0-6790 GCF_000219295.1 Acidiphilium sp. PM | reverse complement strand
TATGCAGTTGACCGCGCAGGCCTGGTATTATGATTTCTATCAGTACGCGCAGATGGTTTATGGCCAGCTTGATGTCGTGCAGCCCCTAGGCAACGGTCAGGCCATCTTTGGTGCTGTCCAGGCCCTGACGGAAGGCAATTCCGCTGGAAATTCTAACAATATCGCCGCTCTGACAAATAACAATGTTGGTAGCGTCAATGCACACATCTATGGTGCAAAATTGGGGTATTCCTTTGGCGATGGCAGCATCGCGCTGGTTGGCGACTATGCGCCGACGGAGTACAATTCGTTCCATCATGGCGGTGTTGTACACCCGTACAATGATAATACCGGCACTTCCTTTACAGATACCATGCAAACCGGCATCGCGAATCTGGGGCCAGGCTATGCATATGGTGTGACGACGAGCTACGCTTTCCTCAACAAGAAGCTGAAGGTTAACGTGTCATATATCCGCTACCTTGCCCGCTTTGGGTTCGGCGGCGATGCGGCGAATTATAATTACGGTGGAGCGTACGGATTCAACAACGGCCAAAATGGCCTCTCAACTCAGTTTATCCCGAACCAGCAACTTTGGGCACTTGATGCCAGCGCATCGTATGATCTCTCATCGGTGCTGAAAGGGCTGTCGGTCGCCGAGGACACCGATATCGCGCAAGCGGAAAACCGGGCTGGCTATACGCAATACAATCATAATCCCTATTTCAGCAGCCGCTTCTATCTCGAATATAACTTCTGAGACAGTCGGCCACTAAAAATGCGCGCCCTGGCATTGCTCCCGGGCGCGCTTCTTTTTGTGCGTCGATCCTCAGCCGTAAGCGCCGGCCGACCGTTACTTTGTGACGTTGGTAACCGCGGTGAAAGGTACCGAAACGCCGCCCATCTGGAGAGAGACGCTGTTCGACCCGCTGGTGACACCGGTCGCGGTTCCGGTGACCGTGAACGGCAGGGTCGTCGTGCTGCCATTCGCGCCTCCTTCGACCACCGCAACCTTGTAGGCACCGTCCGGCACCGTAGTGCCGCTTGCATCCTTGCCATTCCAGGTCCAGGAATTGCTGCCGGCTGTCGCGTTCATCGACGTATCGAGAATCTGTTGCCCCGCACCGTTATACACCGCGATGGCGACCGGCCCCGAAGTCGGCGCGGTGAAATTGAGCGTCCCGGTTCCGTTCTGCAGCGGCAACTGGCTCGATGTAGCGGTCACCTTGCTTCCCAGCATCGAACTCGCCTGGGTCAGGTCGCCGGCCTGGGTCAGCTGCAATAGCTGGGTCAGGCTCTGGTTCGTGCTGATCTGCTGTTCGACCTGAGAGAACTGTACGAGTTCCGAGGTGAACTGGCTTGAACTCATCGGACTGGTTGGATCCTGGTTCTGCAACTGGGTCGTGAGCATGGTCAGGAAGTCATTGTAGTTCGACGACAGGGCGCCGAGCGCGCTCGTCGTGGAATTGCCACTCGTGCCGGATGTGCTGCTCGTGCCAGACGCACCACTCGTACCGCTTGATGACGTCGACGAGCCGATGCCTGCAGCGGCGGCATTCGCGGCTGCCGTGAGCTGACTCTGCTGATAGGCAACTGATGCGACGCTGCTGGTCATGAAGATCTCCTTTTGGATTGAATTCGGCGCTGCAAATGAAGATTTGGGTCAGGCCACGACGTTCACGCCGAAGCGACGCAACGTCACGGCCGGAACGGATGATACCGTGTCCACGGCTGATGCAATGCCTGCTGCGGCAGCGGGACTCCGTACGTAGACGGGCAACCGGCCACTTCCCTCGCTACCCGATGAACCACCGTTAGGCCCGCCTCCGGCAAGGGAGAAGCCACCACCAAATCCGTTCGCACCGGCGCCAACGCTAGCCTGATGCGAACCAGAAGCGTCTGCGTGCGGCGCAATCAGGTCGAACGTAACTGTTCGATGGGTGTCCGGCAGACCGGCCTGCGTCAGGACCTGATTTAGAGTATTTCGATCGTTCTGCAGTTGCTGGAGGGTGTCAGCATGCGATGCGCCGATCGCAACAGTCAAACTCCCATCAGCATGGCGGTCGATCTGAAGCGTCACGGTTCCGATGGCAGGGGGCGCCAAAGCGATGGTGAGACGTGTGCCTGGCGTCGCGCTTGAGCTGCCCTGAGGCGGCTGGATCTGGCTGACGCCGACCAACGCGGCCGCGATCTGTCCGGACACGGAATTCGAAGAGGCGCTACTGGCCGCACCATTCGTCTCCCCTCCCCCTGGAAGTGCCGGAACTGCAGATGACGAGATACTCACCACTGGAGCCGGTCCTGCCGACGACATTGCCGGTTGAACCTGTCTTGCAACCGTCGAATTGGCTGATGTCGCAGATATCCGTGTCTCGGCACTCGCATGAGCGGTCGCGGATGATGACGGACCGGCAGCAGCCGTGTGGTGGGCCTGCCCGCCTGCCGCCGATTGGAGACGGCCGATGGCCTCACGGGCCAGGGAGTCGATTGTTGAATGGGGGACGCCCGAGGTCGTGCTTCCTGAAGATGCCGCCAGTTGAGACGACGACCCGGTAGTGGCTGACCCGGGCGAGCCTGCGGAACCCTCAACAGGGACCGACTGTGCCTTGGCGTCGGTAGCCGGTGTCACTTGCCTCGCCAAACCGGGCACCACGGGCGCATGAGAGTCAGACTGTGGAGCAATATCGGCGACCTGATGCGAAGACAATGCTTGGACGGCCAACGCGGCGGAGGCCTGAGCCGATAGGCCTGCCGATACGGGCGTTGGCTGCGAGGTCTGCACAGCCTGCGCCTGCTGCGCCTGGCCCGAAGAGGGCGCCGCGTTGGCCCGGGCAAGATCATGATGGCCGCTCTTATTCGGCGCCTTGCCGTGTTCCGTGGCGACTGGAGCCATGCCCCGCGCATTGGCATAAGCAGCGCCCGGCGGTGATGCCGTCCGATCGCGCATCAGGGCGGCGGATGACGTTCCATTGCCGTTGCCATGATGAGCATGTGGATCGGACGCAGATTTCGCGTCCGTGGTCGAGCTTGGTGACTGGGACGCATTTCCCGCCGCGTGCTGGGACGATGATGCCGATGCGCCGGCGAGAGCCGCGCTAAACGAGCCTGAAGCGGCCTTACCGGCACCGCAATCCGCACTCCCCTGCCCCGCGCTTATGGTGCGAGTACCTGAAACACTCGCGGGCCCGGACGAATCCGACGTCGGCACGGCGCTTGTCGACGCCGGCGCTGCAGTTCCGCATCCTGAAGTCGCGCCGGCGGCTGCGCTCGCAGTCGACGTAGCCGGCACGGCGGAAATGGCGGTTCCAATGCTCATGCCGCCCCACATGCAAGATATCGGCCAAACAAAAATACGCGACGAAAGGCGGCTGGCGCTGCATTCTCGGAGGCAAGCCGGCAAAATTTGCAGGGCTATATCCATGAAACCCGGCCGATTCTGCCGGGTAGGCAATTTCAACTATGGGACCGAATGACTGCAAAACTCAGTTCCCACACTTGGCACGCTTCGTGCAGGACGGTCAGCGAACGGATGCAGCCCGTTGCGGCACAAGACATGTGCGATAGTGCCACGGGCAAGCCCCCAACCCTATGGAGCTGAGGACAGGATGTCGATTTTCGGTGCTTTGGATACTTCGGTCAGCGGCCTTCAGGCCCAATCCAGCGCGTTCACCAATATCAGTGATAACATCGCGAACTCCCAGACCATCGGCTACAAGGGCGTTAATACTCACTTCACCAACTACCTTGTTCAGAGTACGGCCTCCAATAATGGACCTGATTCCGTTGTTGCCAATCCCGAATACACAAATACGGTCGAGGGGACGATAACGCAGTCGAGCAATCCGCTCTCTCTGGCAATAAACGGCAATGGATACTTCAACGTCAGTCTCCCCGGTCCGACCACAACCACGGCTGGAAAGACAACGCAGACATTCGACGCTCAGCAATATTACACTCGCGCAGGCGATTTTACCCTGAATTCATCCGGATACCTTGTAAACGGCGCCGGCGCCTATCTTGACGGGTGGTCCGTCAACCCGACGACAGGCACCGTCAACACTTCGTCGCTCGCACCGATCCAGGTTTCGCAGGGGGCGTCTCCGCCGGTTCCGACCTCCAATGTTACACTTTCGGCCACGTTGCCAACCACACCGAGTTCGACCCCCGTCACCACTCAGGTTGATGTCTACGACTCGCTTGGCAACATGCAGCCACTCAACCTAAGCTGGTCTCCGGTCACTGGTTCGGCAAATACGTGGACACTGAACGTCTCCTCACCGAACGCGACACCCTCGACGGTGGGTTCCGCAACTATGGCTTTCAATACGAACGGAACGCTGAGTTCGATCACAGCGGGCACTGGGACAACGCCCGCTGCTGCCGGGCAACTACAGATCTCGCCGAGCTATAATGGCAGCGCGCAACCCATCACGCTGGATTTTGGAGCCCCCGGGAGCACCGCCGGCCTCACCCAATACGCCGGCACGAGTCTGAATCTCCAGGGCGTAAGCCAGAATGGCTCACCTTCCGGTGCATTCAGCAACCTGTCGATCGACACACAAGGCAATATCACCGCAAACTATACAAACGGCTTCTCCAAACAGATTGCCCAGATTCCCCTCGCCTCCTTCGCGTCACCCGACGCGCTGCAAAACAAGAGCGGACAGATCGAGACGGCCACCCAAGCCTCCGGAGCCGCGACAATCAATGCAGTAGGTGGCAGCGGAGGCGCTCTGGTCACCGGCTCCGTCGAGAACTCAAACGTCGACATCGCCACACAGTTTACCGATCTAATCAACGCCCAACAGGCATATACGGCAAATACCAAGGTCGTCACCGCTGCACAGCAGATCCTCACGACCACTGTGAATATGGTTCAGTAACAATTTACCCTTCCGTAATTTTTTCACGGGATCATACAACGCATGAGTGTTGGCACGGGACTCGCGATCGCAAGCAGCGGCCTAAGTGCGATCGATCAGCAATTGGCCGTAGTTTCGCAAAACATTGCGAACGCGAATACGTCCGGCTATTCAGTTGAAACCGCAAATCTGTCCGCCGCGACAGCGGGCGGCCAAGGTTCCGGCGTGATCAGCGCGCCGGCGACCCGTCAGGTCAACACCAGCATACAGACACAGGTCAACAACTCGATCGCTCAGCAATCATATCAAGCCGTCATATCAACGACACTATCGGGCATTGATCAGGTAATGGGCACGCCAGGTCAAGGCAACGACCTGCCAAGCCTGCTCGCCAATGTCCAGTCTGGCTTCCAGACCTTGATGACCGACCCATCGAATGTCGTACAGCAGAACACGGTCGTAAGTGCAGCAAAGACACTGACGGGGCAGATCAACTCAATTGCCAGTACCTTGCAATCGGCTGGCCAATCTGCGGCAAGTACGATTACAGCGGATATCAAGAAACTGAATTCGACTCTCGGCACGATTGGGTCGCTGAATGCGCAGATCGTCAATCTTGCGCAGCAGAACAAAAGTACAGCCGACCTAGCAAATCAGCGTGACGCAGCCATCCAAACTATCGCATCGCTCACCGGCGCCAAAGCACTTACGCAGACGAACGGCTCCATAGCCCTGTTCACGGCGAACGGAATACAATTGCCACTTAATGGGTCATCACCGATCACGGCAACCACCACAACAAATAACACGTCGTATTCGATTGGCGGAACCCCAGTTACTTTTGGCGGCGAGTTGGGCGGCGCGCAGCAACTTATTAACGCCACACTCCCACAAATCCAAGCTGGACTAGATTCATTCTCACAGGCATTGTCGAGTCGGTTCGCTGGAGCAGGCCTCAGCTTGTTTACAGACCCTATTGGCAATGTGCCAACGGCCGCAACAAAAGGTCTTTCTGCGGTAATTACAGTAAATCCGGCAGTCATTTCAAATCCCGCCCTGGTCCGAGATGGTAATGTTACCGTCACGAACGCCTCCGGAACGCCAATTCCACCGAATCCTGCCGGTGGCCCTGCTGGCTACACGGCATTGATCCAAAATGTACTGAACTCCGCGTTCGGCACAACCACAGTGGGTGGGAGCGCTCAACCTCCTGCAATCACTGCTTACACCGACGCAACCGGCACCGTGTCCCTTCCCTACTCCGGGTCTGGGTCGCTGTCGGCAATCGCGACCAACTTCACGGCAAATGAAGCCTCGATAAGCAGCGCTGCTCAGACCCAGGTTTCAAATGTCGGCAACTTGGTTACCGCACTCAAGGCTCAAGCCTCCTCAACCAGTGGCGTCAATATCGACCAACAGATGAGTCTTCTTGTCACACTACAAAACGCATACGCCGCAAACGCAAAGACAGTGACGATTGCACAGCAAATGTGGCAAGCCGTCCAAGCGATGGTCCAATGAGCACATCAATTGCCAGCCTATCCACTGGCAACTTCGGTCTAATCCAGCAACTGGCAGCAGATTCGAGCATAACTAGTCAGAAACTGGCGCAACTAACCATACAATCGCAGACCGGATATGTCGCAACGACGTATGCTGGTCTCGAAACTGCTCAGCCCGGATCCGCCGGCCAAACGCTCATCTTAAACTCGTCAATCGCCACGCTTAACAATACAATTTCAAACTTGAAAGTTGCACAGGGCCAGATGGGCGTGCAACAGAATGCAATACAGACGATCAGCGATATTGCATCCAAAGCGTTAACGCAGTTCGAAGGTGTCAACTCCCTAAGTGGGAGCGCATTGAGTACGGCAGCAGCCACAGCGCGTAGCGCGGTCACGCAGATCGCTAGCCTTCTCAATAGTCAGGATGGAACTCGATACATCTTC
>NZ_AFPR01000004.1:0-9722 GCF_000219295.1 Acidiphilium sp. PM | reverse complement strand
TTGTCGCGTGCAAGACTTATATCGAGCGGCTGGCCAGCCGGATCAGAGCTAACTGAAAGAAACGGAGACACATGATATGAAAATCAGAACGAAAATCCTGGCAGCCGCATCTTTGATAGCTGCTGCATATGTGATGCCAGCCAGCGCCGCTGGATCAACACAGGAATGGTCGAATCTCGTGAAAGCCCCACCCCAGGCTCACGAATCTTTCCAGACAAAGCAGAGCGCAATCCATGCGCTTGTTGCTGCACAGAAAGCGGGGACAATCAGCAATCTTCCGCCGATCGCCGGTAGCGATGGGTCAATCTTGTATCCGTACGGGCAGTCCTGGCCGACCGTCGTTGCCAGTCCATTGCATGTCGCGGTCATTCAGCTTGCGCCGGGCGACAAGCCTGGCCAGGTGGTCCTCGGCCAGCCGGGTGAGTGGAGAATTACGCAAGCCATGGCTGGTAACGTGCCAATTCTTGCGGTCAGCCCACGGTTTGCGGGACTTCATACAAATCTGATGATAACTGCAACGAGTGCTGACGGAAAACCCCGCGTTTATTACGTCAACCTCGTCAGCGACAAAGCGAGATATGTCCCGCGTGTTGGCTGGTATTTCCCCGGCCAGATCGAGGAACAGTGGACGGCGAGCCAGAACGAGGCGGCAAACTCTACAGTAGCGTCTCTCCCCGGCCTGAACGCGTCAGACCTGGATTTCGACTGGAAAATCAGGTGCGGTGGCGGCGGCTGGTTCTCATCTAGCAATTGTTCCTCGATCCGCCCCGCGCGTGTGTTCGACGACGGCGTTCACACGTATATCCAGATGACCGGTAATGCCGCGAATACCAGTGGTTTACCGACCGTGCTGGCGACAAATACGGCTGGTAAGCCCGCCGTGATCAACTACCGCGTCAAAGACGGCTACTACATCCTCGACGGTGTTCCCCAGCAGATCAAGCTGATCGCAGGCGTCGGCTCGTCCGGTCGCGTCACTGTCATCACACATGAAAGCCGGTGATCAATGAGCTTGATCGACAATTTCAAGAAGAATTTCGGAATCGGTGCGGGACGCCCGAATCCGAACGATCAACATGATGATGATAGTCACGCCCCGTCCGGGTTGAACGGCAAGCCGGATGGGGGGAAAGGAGCGACGACACTCAACAAGAAGCCGCTTGTATTTGCCGCCGCAATTATCGCGCTAGTTGCAGCCGGTGCATGGGGCGGAATGGAGATGATCGCTCATCAAAAAGTGAAGATTGGCGGAGCAGACAATATCACGCCAGGCCATGCGGTCGATGTTGCTTTACCACCATCGCCGCCGCCGAAGCCGCCGACCTGGCCAGACCAGGCAACATCAACGAAGAAAACCCCGAAAAAGGTTGCATCTCATAAAAATGGTGACACAAGTAAAACAGCGCAGACGAATACCGGTGAGACGGCGCAGGAAAAGGCGGAACAAACCGCTTTCCAGCAGCAAATGCTGGTAAGCAGCAGTGGTGCTTGGGGACAAAACGGAAAGCAAGTGAACACCAATCCTGGTGCAGCCGGTGGTGCTGGAAAATCAAAAAATGACGGCGAGACCGGTGCGGCTGTGTATGACACTCATATTGAGCATCGCCCGGCGTCACCGTATGAAATCATGGCTGGATCGGTCATCCCCGCCGTGCTGACGACATCGATCCAGTCCGATCTGCCCGGCCAGATTACAGCGCAGGTCAGCCGGAACATCTTCGATAGCGAGTCCGGGGCTTATCTGCTCATCCCAGCGGGGGCCAGGCTGGTCGGCTACTACAGCAACAAGATCATCGCCGGGCAGACTCGCGTTGGTGTTGACTGGACCAGGATCATCATGCCGGACGGCGCTTATATCAACCTTGGCACCATGCCGGGCGCTGGTCCATCTGGAAAAGACGGCTTGCATGATGAAGTGAACGATCATACTTGGGAGATCTTCAAAAACGCTCTCCTGATGTCGATTGTTGATCTAGGAATCTCGGTCAGCCAGCCAGGCTATGGCAGCGCCGGTGGATATGGTCAGAGCGCAGTAAGCCCGGCGCAGCAGGGTGAGGCAAGCCTGATGCAGACTTTCGGTCAAGCAGAAGCAAATATCTTGCAGCGCTACACGAATATCGCGCCGACTCTGACGATTCGTGCTGGATATCAGCTTAACGTCGCTGTGACAAAAGATGTGATATTCCCCGGCCCATATCGCCACGGCGCTGGCTCGGCATATCGTGGTCCGTCCGCCCCGTCCGGTATCGCCCCGGCGACGGAGTTCAACCCATATCCGGCGAAAGGTTGAATCGATGGCAGGGTATATCACAATCCGGGTGCCTCGGCAGGTATCCCGGATTCCAATCTCATCGAGGTCGAACCGGCTGGCAGATATTTTAGCCGATGCCGATCTTGATGAGATGACGGATGCGGGAGAGGTCTTTCGTAAAAATGCCAGCCCGCGCGACCAGGTTTGTGCCGCGTTTCGTGTGACGGACGACATTGTATCAAAAATCCAGTCTGCACGCGATTTTTGCAAAAAATCTGGCCGCAGATTTTCTTTGTCTGCTCTTGTCGCCCGACGATTTTTGTAGCATTTTTCCCGTAGCACATACTACGGGAAATTTCATACATGGCAAATCTAAAAGATGGGCGCGTCCAGCGGACGACGTATATGCCGGAGCCGCTTCGGCTGTATTTGAAGCGGCTATCGGCATCCCGGTTCGGGAATCTTGAAACTTTATATATCGTCATCGTAAGCGCATTTCTTGGGGCCAGGCCGTGGCACAAAGACGGTCTGGCGTTCATGATGACGAAATCGACACAAGCGAATATCGGTCGAGAGAAGATAGATTCTGGCTGGCGGCAGGTAAATATGAAGCTGCTGCCATGGCAAGCCGAAGCTGTGGATCACGAGGCCGATCTGAACGCTACGAGCGTCGCGTCATTTCTATACACCGCCGCTTACTGGTGGGGTAATCTTCTGTATCCTCCGCAATCCGTCATTGAAGAACGCCGCCATGCAGGAATCCCGGAAAAATTACCAGAGCGGGAAGAAATCGGCGTTGCGGTAAACAAGACGCTGATTGAAATAAAAAGAAATTCGGCGGCAAGAAAAGCTGTGACTAAAAAAGTAAGTCCAGTTGAACAACCGGAAATTGGTCAACAAGAATTAAATATTAGCGAAACCCAGAAAACTCCGGCAAAAAAATCCGCACCGAAAAACACGACTAAAAAAGAAAATACTGAAAATAAAAAACCAGCCAAATTATCATCAAAAGCAAAACAAAAATCCACACCGGCCAAAAATTTCCCGGCTGACTAAAAAAGATCGCCTGATTTTTTTGAAAGTTATATGTCATGTCTAAAGAGACCAATACTTTTTCTTTTATCCCACTCGATATGATCGAACCGGATATGTCACAGCCGAGAAATCGGCTTGTTGATGACCAGTTTGGTGGTATGCCGTTACTTGCGCCGATCAACCGCTCTACGGATGACGATGAGAGTGAGAGTGGTGGTCCGGCACAATCATTATCGGATTCTATTTTGAGCCAAGGCGTGCTCCAGCCGATCCTGGTCGAACCGCTTGGTGATGGTCGCTACAAGATCATTGCCGGTGAAAGACGCTGGCGGGCCGCCCGTGTGGCGCGCGACCGGGTGAGGCAGGGCGAGGCTGACGTAAAGCCGGGGTATGACTACGAGACGATTCCGGCGCGCGTCATCGAGGTCTCCGGCGACCAGGACCGTTTAGCCGTCCAGCTTGTCGAGAATATACAGCGTCATGATATGCGCGATGAGGATATTGGTCGCGCTGTGACACGTCTGCGCGACGATTCGGGTGAGCCGATGACCCAGGCCGATCTGGCCAGGCGTCTCGGCGTATCGATCGAGCGAATCAGAGATTTGCTTTGCGCCGGTTCGGAGGAAGGTCGGACTGTGATGGCCCGTCTCGGCGCTGGATCGTGGTATGACGTGCGACGTTTTATCGCACTAAAAAACGATCCGCGTGACCGGAACAGGCGGAAAATCTGTGATGCTGTGATCGCCAGAATCGATTCTGGTGAGCCGTTTTCGAGAAGTATGCTTCGTCAAGAGATGGAAGCCTATGAAGCACGTAAGCGCGCGGAGAACGATGTTGTCCGCTTGGCAGAGATAGACCGGCTGCAAGAAGAAGAACGGAAAGCCCGCGATGCGAGACGTGAAGCGGAAGCCGCACGGGAGAAAGCCGAGGCGGAACGGCTACAGGCGATAAAGAGGTTGCGTGAAGCAGAGCGCAAATCTGTTGAAAAGCGAGACATACAGGCCGCCATCGCTGAAGCGGAGACGTATGCCGCCGAGGGAGATGAAGCGATCGAGCGAGACTTTCGAAGCTTCAACCATGATGCGACACTTGATGAAGTTGAACAACAGACATCGGAAAGTGGTGACGAAGACCTGCCGCCGTTTGAAGTCCGAGAAAGGTTGCTCAAGACGCGCGCGGACCGCATCAAAGCCAGCTTGACACCCCCTGCCCGGCTGCCTGGTGAGAGTGATGCGGCTTACCTCGTCAGACTCGATCAGTCTGATGAGTTTCCAATCAGCTACGCACACAAGCTGGGGTCACCCGCATACGCTGATTTCTACAACGCATTCAGCGCGTCCGATCCAGAGCAACGGCTGGTCACCGTCTCGATCGACCTGCCTGCGCACAAAGCGGAAATACTGGCCGGATTGCTTGACGGCCTGATCGAATCGGATGACCTGCCGACCCGTGGCCGCAGAACTGTGATAACCGGCTATGACGTTGAACGCCGCATCAAAGCGCTGGTTGAGAAGCTGTGATTAGTATTTGTGAAATATGGCCTCCATAATCCGCCGCAGCGCCTCGCGAGGGCCGGTCTCGAAGTAGTGTTGCCTGTATGAACGGTTCAATCATGGCCCATATGACATCGCTGAGGTCGCTTGCGTAGCGCAATCCTGCCCGGCAGTATCGTTGAAGAGCGATTTGCAGGCCATTGCGGATCCGTCTGTTGTTGCAAACCGATAGAATTACAACCTACTGAAATCACTCAATTATCTAATGCAGTCAGGCTCTAAGGCGGCTAGGAGTTAACAGGGTGGCTGATCAAACGGTGTCGACGAATATCGAACCTCCGTGCGATGAAGATCGTCGTTCGGGCATCGCCGAGTCGCAACTACTTTCCCTGATTGTGCCGTTTTATAATGAGGCTGACGCGATTCAGTCATTCTTGAATGATATTGTGCCCGCGCTGGAAGCTGTCCCAAAAGCTCGTTGGGAGATAATCTGTGTCGATGATGGCAGCCAGGATGATACTTTGGTCAAACTGATTGCTTTGGCCGAGGCCGATCCTCGGTTCCGCGTGCTGGAGTTTTCAAGAAATTTTGGCAAGGAAGCTGCGCTAACGGCAGGTATCGACGTGGCTAAAGGGGATGCCGTGATTCCAATTGACGCGGATCTACAGGATCCTCCTGCACTGATTGTCGACATGGTAAAACTCTGGCGGGAGGGTGCCGAGGTTGTGTTGGCGCGCCGTATCGATCGTGCATCCGACGGCGTTCTCAAACGCAAAACTGCGACATGGTTCTATCGGCTCCACAACAGGCTATCGAAAATCAAAATCCCCGAAAATGTAGGCGATTTCCGGCTCATGGACCGCGTTGTCGTAGATGCGCTTAAACGTCTACCTGAGCGCCAGCGCTTCATGAAGGGGCTATTCGCATGGTTGGGCTTCCGCACCGTCACTCTCGACTATGCCCGTGCCCGACGAGCCGCTGGCGAATCAAAATTTTCCGGCTTTGCCCTATGGAATTTCGCCATGGAGGGGTTCACGAGCTTCTCTACGGCTCCACTTAAGATTTGGACATATCTGGGAGCAACTTCAGCCGTACTTACCCTAATTTACGCCATCTACATTGCAATTCGTACAATGGTATTAGGGAATCCCGTGCCGGGTTATGCTTCACTTTTCGTTTGCATCACATTTTTTGGATCGGTGCAGCTCATCAGCATCGGATTGCTCGGCGAATATATTGGACGCACGTATATGGAAACGAAACAGCGGCCGGTTTATCTGGTCCGGCGTGTTTATAGCCGTGATGAGATGCGTTATTCGATTGGCGCTAATCCGCTCGCAAATCCGTCTATATAAACCCATTCGACCCGAAGTAAGCATAGACTGGTGGTTTTGATAATGCTAGACTCGCGCCATTTTATAAAAAGAATATCCATTTTTGTCAGTATTATATCCATCTATTTATTAGTTTACCTTCCAGTAATTACGCATAATTACGGATTTGCGGACGACTATAGCGTTACTTTTACTGCCCACCATCACATCTTGTCCCTTTTATATATGGTTGTTTCCAGCGGGAGACCTGTTTATGCACTGTTCAATTTCGTCTTTAGTTTGACTTCAGATATTGCCGATTTCCGATGGGTGAGACTGGCTTCTGTCCTCGGCATCGCCACACTGGCACAAATCATCGCGACGTTCTTTATTGAAGAAACGGATTTACCACGCAGCCTAAGCATCTCAGCCGCGCTCTTGATCGGCCTAATGCCGGCGTTCCAAGTTTACGCCTCGTGGGCCGTTTGTGCCGGATATCCATGGGCTGCGGCAATAGCTGTCTTTAGCTTCTGTGTGCTTCATCGCAATCAATACGGCGGTTGGCAAGTATCGTTGACAAGTTTCATCTTATTGACCTTGGCGATGATGATATACCAGCCCGCAGCCATGATGTATTGGGTTATCGCAGCAGCCGTCTGGGTGGCAAATGATAGACCATTGCCATCTTGTAACAGGATTGTGCGCACCGTCTCGATTATGATGGCTGCTTTGCTGGCGGATTTCATATCAGAAAAAATACTGACACACTTTGTTTTTCACCACTATTATACACTAAGCAGAACCGCCCTTACCACCAATTTCATGCAAAAAATATCTTGGTTTATTTCATCCCCAATGAGAGATAGTCTTAATTTTATATCAATTACCGCCAGTCGTACTGTTTCGGTTATTTTTGGTGCTTTTATTTTCATTGGATTTTGTCTTTTTATTTTTAGATCTAATAACTCAAGAATTATGAAGGCAATGCTTTCATTTTCTCTTCTACCAATGGCATATCTGCCAAATCTGATAGTTGATGAAAATTGGGCCAGCTATAGAACGCAGAGCGCGCTTTCAAGCTTACTTATACTTTACGCTGCAGTAGCTCTCTTTGCATGGCTGCGTCAATTTCGGATGCTTCGCTTAGCTCCAGCTATAGCTCTGGTTGCAATACTTAGTTCAACGGGAGTTGCCCGCAATAACGTGATAACAGAATTTGTAAACCCACAAACAAAAGAATTGAAATTAGTCTCAAGATATCTCAAAATGCACTTAGACAACTTAAATGGGGCAAAGCAGATATACATCGTCCCATCACATTGGCAAGAATCATTAGCTCCTGTGGTTCGATATGATGAATTTGGAATGCCTTCTTCTGCGGATCAATGGGTGCCAAAGGGCATGGTTTGGCTTCTCTTGAAATCGGAACATGAGCCAACTGCCTCGAAGCTCAGCACGGCGAAGGTGGGGCCTCTGTCCGCAGCGCCCAAAGGGTCTACCGTGATAGATCTGTCACAGGCATTAGGCTCTCGCTGATGCCTCAATCGCGGGTTGACGGACACACCCCAAGATATGCGCACATGGCAATTCCTGATAGGTTTAGCTCAAGGGTTAAATATACCGAAGAAGCCAGACACCATATTCTGATGCGCTCGTGCTGCAAGGATAGGTTTGGCATATTTTTATGCGATAAGACCGAAAATCTAAAGCCTACCGGTCACAATGCTGATTTCAAATATCGTGAATCGGCATAAGTCGGTGCAGTGGGTAAATCCCATAGGATGGAGTTGCCATGATAGATGAAACTTATTCGGGAAGCCAAAAGGCTGTCTTCGTGCTGGGCATGCACAGGAGCGGAACATCAGCCACGGCAGGTGTACTTCATTACGCAGGGATCGACTTTGGCAATCGCCTCTTGCCTGGCCGGGCGGATAACCCGAAGGGCTACTTCGAGCATGAAGTGGTTTGGGAAATACATGAGACGTTGCTCAACGATCTCGGTAGCGGCTGGGACGATATCAGACCCCTCCCCTCTGGATGGCTAGATACCGATGCTGCGCGCTATGCATCGGCTCGGCTGAGAGACATTGTTGATCGTGAATTTTCAGGAATGCCCTTGTGGGGATTGAAGGATCCCCGACTAAGTCGACTATTCCCGCTTTGGTTTCCAATTCTCAAGGAGCGGTCGATCATCCCGCTGGTTGTTCTCGCTCTAAGACATCCCCTCGAAGTCGCTCAATCTCTACATCGGCGCGATAAGATCGGCATGTCGCATGCACTCGGCGTTTGGCTGCGGTATACCCTTGACGCAGAGCTATCAAGCCGGGGATTCCCCCGCGTCGTACAATATTATCCAAGACTTATCAATGACTGGCGAACAGAACTAGCGAAAATATCCAGCGTTCTAGGGCTATCTTTACCTGAATTGTCGGCCACAGATCAGATAAGGATCGATAGTTTTATCGACAAGAACCTTCGACACGAGAAACCACATCAGCACATGACGGAATTTGGCATCAGCGACAATTTGTCTGATTGGTGCATGTCCTTATACGATAAAATAAAACACCTTGATGCAAGCCATGGTTTTGATGATCTAAATGCTATTGACGATAGCATTTCGGATTTTGAAAAAGGACTGATTCACTATCATGAACTTTGTGGAAATTATATCAAATTAAAACTCGAATATCAAAAGAATATTGCTTGGCTTGAAGAAAATAGGGAAAGCTTAAATTCAGAGATTATCCGTCTTAATGATCTTATTACTGATATTTCTGAAAAAAAGAATTATATGATCACCCGTTTACGACGTGAGATAGAATACGCAAAGTCTGACATCAAAAATCGCGATAGAACGATACATGAATTATACCACTCGACTTCATGGAAGATTACCGCGCCTCTGCGGATTGTCAGAAATCTCCTTTCGTAACAAAATAGGCGTTCCGATCTTGATCGTGCCATTTTTTTAACGTGATGGGCTGGAAAGTGTCATTTGTCTCTTCACTAAACTCAAAATTGAGCCCATGGATATCAAAAGCCTTATCCGACGTGTACCGGCACTCCATCGCATTCTCCGTGCCTGCTATCGGCGGGTTTCAGGGCGACTGATTGGCGACAAGATTGACGATCTGACACACCGGCTCGACCGGATTGAGCGAATTTTGTCGGACGAGCGAAAACATGCGCTCGGGGCAGATTCAACAGCTTTCGTAATGCAGCATGCTCTGGCATCATTACGGGACCGGCAAACTGAACGACCCGATGCCATCGCCGTTGTGTCTATTTTGCCACCAGATAAAAGCGGGATAGCGCATTTCTCGCTGGAGTCTTTCAGTGCCGCCGGCTATCCCGTGGACATTTACAGCCCGAGACTTGGTCTTGCTAATTACCTAGAACTGTCTGCCAGGATGGAACAGAATGGTGATCTTCATCGTGTGCTTCCGATCGAACTACTGAGCTATGGGTTATCCACATTAGACTATTCTGCTTGCATCTTCGTCCTTGGTAATTCGGACCATAATCTTGCCATCTATAGAGCGTTCAGGCAGTGGGGACACCTTGCAAAGCTCCCGATTATCCATTTGCACGATCCATGTCTCTGGAATCTTGTCCTGGCTGAGAGAC
>NZ_AFPR01000005.1:0-1236 GCF_000219295.1 Acidiphilium sp. PM | reverse complement strand
CCTCGCGACCGTCGCAACCCTGGGCCGGACCCGGCTCGCCCTCGCCGCCGCGCCGACCGAGGCGCGCTTCGTCGTCGTGCTGCTGCGCGGCGCGCTCGACGGGATGGAGGCCGTCATTCCCCATGGCGACCCCGATCTCGCGCGGCTGCGGCCGGGCCTCGTGCCGCAGGCGGCGTCGGGACACGATCTCGGCGGGTTCTACGCGCTGCACCCGGCGCTGGCGCGGTTCCACACGCTCTATGCCGCGGGCGAGCTGCTGGCAGTGCACGCGATCGCCGGCCCGTATCGGACGCGCAGCCATTTCGAGGCGCAGGATCTGTTGCAGACCGGTGTCGAGCAGATCGGCATGAATTCGGGCTGGCTCAACCGGCTGATTGGCGAGCTGCCGGCGGATGGCGATCCGGGCGGGATCGGGCTGGCGGCGGGGATCGGCACGCCGCTGATCCTGCGCGGGGCGGCTCCCGTGGGCGCCTATGCGCCGGTCGGCTTCGCGCAGCCGGATCAGGGCCTGTATGCGGCGATCGGCAGGCTCAACGCGGGCGATCCGGTGTTCGGCCCGGCGATCGCCCGCGGGCTCGGCGCGCGGCGGTTCGACCGCACGGCCTTCGCCGCCGGGGCGGCACCGGCGATGGACGACGAGGAGATGATGTCGCCGGCGGGGCGTGCCCGCCCGGCCGATCGCTACGGGTTTCCCGAGCTTGCCGCCCGGGTGGGCACGCTGCTCGCCGCGGCACAGGGGCCGCGGATCGCCGCCTTCCAGCTCGAAGGGTGGGATACGCATGTCAACCAGATGCAGCTGCTGCCCGGCCCGCTCGGCGGCCTCGATCGCGGGGTGGCGGCGCTGAAAGCGGCACTGGGCGTGGCCTGGGCGAAGACCGCGGTGCTGGTGATCACCGAATTCGGCCGCACCGCGCGGATCAACGGCACGCGCGGGACCGATCATGGCACCGCGACGGTCGCGTTCCTTGCCGGCGGCGCGGTGCAGGGCGGGCGGGTGCTGGCGACCTGGCCGGGGCTGAAGGACCGGCAGCTGTTCCAGAACCGCGACCTCGCGCCGACGGCGGATCTGCGCGCGCTAGCCAAGGGCGTGCTGGCGGCGCAGTTCGGGCTGGGGCCGCAGGCGCTCGCGCGGATTTTCCCCGAGAGTGCGGCGGTCGCGCCGATGGGCGGGCTGCTGCGCGCCTGAGCGGTTCGTCTGGTCCGCCGCATCTTGTCCGATCGGCGCGGGCGATTATT
>NZ_AFPR01000006.1:0-2277 GCF_000219295.1 Acidiphilium sp. PM | reverse complement strand
AATACTGATAGCCTGCCCCGGTGGCGGTTTACGCTGTATCGCGCGACAACATCCGGCGCTCCTCGGAATTACTGACTTTCGTGGTCATGGACCGTAAGCGGAGTGCTGGAACCCTTCTTCCGGTGACGGGGTAATTTGTGCTGGATCGGTGCGAAGTTTGGGCATCGAGCGGTCTCTATGGACGTAATTAACGACGACGCGAAGGCGAGGTTTCGGCGGATTGAGGTTTTGACTGGTCCGGGCCGTCGACGGCGGTGGTCGGACGCGGAGAAGGCGCGGATTGTTGCCGAGACGCTTCGTGGGGGAGCGACGGTGACGGAGGTTGCGCGGCGCTGGGCGCTTTGCCCGCAGCAGGTCTGGGGCTGGCGTCGGCAGGCCCGCGAAGGGCACTTGGCGCTCATTCAGGACGAGCATGTGCCGGCGTTCCGCCCTGTAGTGCCACAGCTCCGGCGTGCGCCCGATTTCACACGCCTTTTCAATTGCTTAGGAAAAACCGCTGTTTAACTGGGGCCAAAGAAGCTGCTCACAGTCATCGAGCCGCCGCAGGCCAAGGCCGCCTCATAGATACACGCTCCGCTTCCGCATCGAAAATCCATCGGAAAATAGACAGACTTTCCTCACGTCTGCCTCATGACCGCGAACCCGGGCCTGACACTGCCGGACAATCTCGGCAGCCACAAAGCACCCATCATCCGCGAGATGATCGAAGCCGCCGGCGCCAGCCTGCTCTATCTTCCACCCTACAGCCCCGACTTTAACCCGATCGAGAATGCCTTCTCGAAGATCAAGGCAATACTGCGCAAAGCCAGCGAGCGCACCATCGACCGCCTCTGGAGTGCAATCGGACAGATCATCGACACCATCACCCCCACCGAAGCCAAAAACTACTTCAGCGCCGCTGGATATGATCCATCCTGATCGGAAAATGCTCTAAGAACCGAATCGTCCATATCGTCCAATCAATCCATCCTTTATAGCTAATATAATTAATTTTATGCGCAATAATCTCTGTTTTTGGAATATTCCAAATAATATAATAGATTGAAAAATCTGCCGAACAAAATAAAGCCGCCAAGCTAACTCAATATAATTCCTTTTTATTAGAAAAATTCTATTTCTGATATAGTAGTAATTTCGGATCGGGCTGTGAATAATAAAATTCCTACAAAATATTTTCTGCCGCCCGTTTCCAATTTTGTGTATCATGATGTTGGTAAGGATTTGATAGCTCTGATAGCCATAAAATTTTCCACGAAGTCCCCATTCGATGTCGACAAGATCTATGAATAGTCCTTCTTCCATTAGCCCAATTTTGTTCAAAGTTGAAATTGGAATAAGGGAGCCGGAGGCAATAACAAAATCAACCGCAAAAATTTTTGATTTTTTAGAATCCAATTCTATTTTTTTAATTTTTAATCCATTGGCTTTCCAAGCAACATTTATCTTATCGTCTTGTGAATCCCTGTAAGAACAACCAACAGCTCCCACTCTTATACCTCTAATTTCCAAATCATGACATTCTTTATAAAGAGTCGAAACCAATTCATTTGGAATAATTGAATCTTGATCCATCAGAAGAATATATTTTGCTTTATGTGAATTGGCATATCGTATACCTTCATTTTGAGCTGATGCAATTCCTTTATTTTCTGAAAATTTAATCAGAATAATACCTTTTTTTATAGATAAAAAATCTAATTCTTGAAAGTTTATAGAATTATTATCAACAATAATAATTCTATAAACCTGACCAATTAAATATTTTATTGACTCTGATAAGGTGTTTATGTCTGGGTTATACGTGACTATGACGGCGTAGATTTTGGAGTTCATTGGCTTTTGTGCTGTCCTTGCCAAATCTATGCATGAGAACTTGCGAACATGTGATAAATTTTTGATTTAATGTTATATTTTTGTCAATGGCGGATCAAGGCTGGACAGCCGCAAATACCCCTTCGACTTGAGGGGGTGATGCTGCTTTGACGGCGGGTTGCAGGGTTTGGATTCGTTGCGTGACGCATTTGAATCCCGGCACGATGCGGGTGTCTGGGCAGGGGCGGTGGCTGCGGGATGGATCCCCATCATCTCATCCGATGCTGTCTTCGGCCGCCGGTCAAGTCAGTCTCAGGCACGACTGCTTTCCCCATGTGGCTCCAGGAACCGTCGATAAAAATGGCAGCCATTGAGGCCGCCAAGTTTAGGGAGAAAATGTCCAAAATAGCGAGGCGATGCCTCTCGAGAATGATATAATGCTGGGTACTGACGACGCCATATAAA
>NZ_AFPR01000007.1:0-1396 GCF_000219295.1 Acidiphilium sp. PM | reverse complement strand
TGTGATGAAGGTGACGATCACCACCGGCACCGCATGGGCGGCGAGCGCGCGCAGCGTCGAGGCACGGACCAGCGCGCCGATGACGACGCCGAGCACCGCCTGCGCCGCGAGCGTCGCGCCGCGCGGCACGCCCTCGGGCGCCAGCCCGGCCAGGGCAAGCGCGGTGGCGACGAACAGCGCCGCGAACAGCGCCGCGGAAGGCACCCCCACCCGCGCCAGCAGAAGGGACAGCGCCACGGTCGCAAGCACGAGCAAGGCCCAGCGCGATGCCGCCGCCTGGCGCGGGACCCTCATGAACATGCCGGTAGAAACGTCAGGTCGGGTGCCATTCGCATGGTGGAAACTCTGGCACCGGGCGGAAGATCCCGCCAGTTCCCGCCTTGCGCCCCACCCATGAGGCCAGGACAATGGCCCGCCGCCCGCGCGCGGCGGGCGGCGGCGCGCTCAGCGGCGGCCGATCTCGGTGACGAGAAAGTCCCGGAAGACGGAGACGCGCTTCGAGTTCCGCAATTCCTCGGGATAGACGAAATACATGTCGATCTTCGGCGCCTTCACCTCCGGCAGGATGCGGACGAGGCCGGTGGTGTCTTCCGTCAGGTAGTCCGGCACCGCGCCGATGCCGATGCCGCTGCGGATGGCGACCAGCATGGCCTGCAGCGAGTTCACCTCCAGCGCGCCGGCGCGCTGGGCGGCGCCATCCGGCCGGCCGATGCTGGCGATCCAGTTGACGTCGGCCACCGGCGGCTTGCGGTCGCCGAACAGGATCAGGCGGTGATCGTCGAGATCCTCCGGCCGCTCGGGGGTCTTGCCCACCTCGCGCAGATAGTCCTCCGAGGCGAAGATCTGCCAGCGAATCTCGCCCAGGCTGCGCTGCACCAGGTCGGGCTGGCGGGGCGGATGCATGCGGATCGCGACATCCGCCTCGCGCATCGCGAGGTCGAGATCGACATCGTCGAGCAGCAGCGAGATGCTGACGTCCGGATACTGCTTGAGGAAGGCGCGCAGGCGGGGGGCGAGCCAGACCACGCCGAAACTGTGCGTCGTCGTCACCTTCAGCCGCCCGGCCGGGCGTTCCTTGCTCTCGGCCAGCAGCGCCTCGGTCATGGCGAGCTTGGCGAAGACGTCGCGCACCGTGCGGTTGAGCTGCTCGCCCTGCTCGGTGAGGATCAGCCCGCGCGCGTGGCGGTGGAACAGCGGCACCGCCAGCGCCTCCTCCAGCGCCGAAATCTGCCGCGACACCGCGGATTGCGAGAGGTTGAGCACATCGCCCGCATGGGTGAAGCTGCCCGCCTCGGCGACCGCGTGAAACACGCGCAACTTGTCCCAGTCCATGTGATTGCCTGTCACGGTGAGCTTCCCTTTCCCGGCCGCGTTCGGGGCCGTCTTTTATATCGTC
>NZ_AFPR01000008.1:0-8647 GCF_000219295.1 Acidiphilium sp. PM | reverse complement strand
CGCCTCGCCGCCGATGAGCGACCCGCCGGCGGCAGACGACCGCTCCGCCCTGGCCATTCCCCGTGCGCCGGATGAGGCGATGGACCCATATGCCGATGAGGCCGGGCCGGCGACGATGCGCCGGGACGATCTTGTCGCGCAGCCCGCCGCTTCGGCGTCCGCCCCGCGGCTGACCCGCACGGCGCCGACGCGCAAGGCGCCGCCGCGCCAGGAACGCCTGCCGCTGCCCGACAGCCTCTGGCGGCTGCCGCCGCTCGAACTGCTCAAGCAGGCGCCGCCGCATGCCGCGACCGGGCCCAATACCGAGTCGCTGCAGGCGAATGCGCGGCTGCTCGAGACCGTGCTTGGCGATTACGGGGTGCAGGGGCGCATCGTCGAGATCCGGCCTGGACCCGTCGTCACGCTCTACGAGCTGGAACCGGCCCCCGGCATCCGCTCCGCCCGCGTCATCGGCCTCGCCGACGACATCGCGCGGAGCCTGTCCGTGCTTGCGGTGCGCATCGCCACCGTTCAGGGCCGCAACGTGATCGGCATCGAGGTGCCGAACGCGAGGCGCGAGACCGTCTTCCTCTCCGAGCTTCTCGAATCGGCCGACTGGAACGCCACCACCGGCCGCCTCGGCCTTGCGCTCGGCAAGGATATCGGCGGCAAGCCTGTCATCGCCGATCTCGCGCGGATGCCGCACCTGCTGATCGCCGGCACCACCGGGTCGGGCAAGTCGGTCGGGGTCAATGCGATGATCCTGAGCCTGCTCTACCGGCTCTCGCCGGAGGAATGCCGGCTGATCCTGATCGATCCGAAGATGCTCGAACTGTCGGTCTACGAAGGCATCCCGCATCTGCTCGCGCCGGTGGTGACCGAGCCGGCCAAGGCAGTTGCCGCGCTCAAATGGGTGGTCCGCGAGATGGAGCGCCGCTATCGCGCGATGAGCGGCCTCTCGGTGCGCAACATCGCCGGCTACAACGAGCGGGTGAATGAGGCGCTCGCCCGCGGCGAGGTCGTTACCCGCCGGGTGCAGACCGGCTTCGATTCGGAAACCGGCCGGCCGATTTTCGAGGACCAGCCGCTGGCCCTGGAACCGTTGCCGCTCATTGTCGTCGTCATCGACGAGATGGCCGACCTGATGATGGTCGCCGGCAAGGAGATCGAGGCCGCGGTGCAGCGCCTGGCACAGATGGCCCGCGCCGCCGGCATCCATGTCATCATGGCGACGCAGCGCCCCTCGGTGGACGTCATCACCGGCACGATCAAGGCGAATTTCCCGACGCGGATCTCCTTCCAGGTGATCTCGAAATTCGACAGCCGCACCATCCTCGGCGAGCAGGGGGCGGAACAGCTTCTGGGCATGGGCGATATGCTCTACATGGCTGGCGGCGGCCGCATCACCCGCGTGCACGGCCCCTTCGTCTCCGACCGCGAGGTGGAGGATGTCGTCGCCTATCTGCGCGAGCAGGGCGAGCCCGACTACGTCGAGGCGGTGACCGAGGCGGTTGAGGACGATGCGCCGGCGATGCCCGGCCTTGCCGCCGCCGAGGGCGGGGAGGGCGGTCTTTACCAGCAGGCCGTGGCCCTTGTCGCGCGCGAGGGCAAGGCCAGCACCTCGTTCATCCAGCGCCATCTGCAGATCGGCTACAACCGCGCCGCCAAGCTGATCGAACAGATGGAGAAGGAGGGCGTGGTCGGCCCGGCCAACCATGTCGGCAAGCGCGAGGTGCTGATTGCCGGCGACCGCGACTGAACGCCTGCCGCCCGCCCTGATCGTGCGTGATGCCCAGCATGTCGCCCGCGCTCTGGCGCCGGGCCGGCCGGTCACGCTGCTCTCGCCGCCCGGTTTCGCGCTTTATGCCGGCTGCCTGTGGTGGCGGAGCCTGCTGGCTTCGGAGCGGTTCACCGGCCCGGCGCTGCTCGATTGCGCCGACGCCGCCGGCCGCGCGCTCGAGGCGCTGCGAATCGGCCTGCGCGGCCTCGTTCTCGACCCTGCGACGCCGGCCTTTCCCCGCATCGCGGCTCTCGCGGATGAATACCGCGTAACCCTGCTTGATGCGCCGCCGCCGGCGCTCGATCTGGGGAACAGGATTGGCCCGGCCGCGCTCGCCGCCTGGCTGGACGCCGCGGACAATCCGGCTTAACGGCTTCCCGCCTGCCTTCTTTCAGACTGCATTCTTTCAGAGGGAGATCCCAATGCGCGTCACTCAACGGGTCAGGAAGATCCTGAGCTGGTACGAAAGCGACAATCCCGGAACCAAGGCCAACCTCGCCCGCATCCTGATGCAGGGCAAGCTGGGCGGCACCGGAAAGATGGTCATCCTGCCGGTCGATCAGGGTTTCGAGCACGGCCCGGCGCGCAGCTTCGCCAGCAATCCGGCCGCCTATGACCCGCAATACCATTTCCAGCTCGCCCTCGATGCCGGGCTTTCCGCCTATGCCGCCCCGCTCGGCATGATCGAGGCGGGCGCCGACAGTTTCGCCGGCAGCATCCCCACCATTCTCAAGCTGAACTCCTCCAACTCGCTGGCGACCGAGAAGGATCAGGCCGTGACCGGCTCGGTGTCCGATGCGCTGCGCCTCGGCTGCTCGGCGATCGGGTTCACCATCTATCCGGGCAGCGAGCACCAGTTCGCGATGATGGAGGAGTTCCGCGAACTGGCCGAGGAGGCCAAGGCCGCCGGCCTCGCCGTGGTGCTGTGGTCCTATCCGCGTGGCCCGATGCTCGACAAGAAGGCGGAAACCGCGATCGACATCTGTGCCTATGCCGCGCATATGGCCGCGCTGCTCGGCGCGCACATCATCAAGGTCAAGCCGCCGACCGAGCATATCGGGCTCGACGCCGCGCGGAAGGCCTATGAGAAGGTCGACGTCTCGACCCTGGCAAAGCGCATTGAGCATGTCGTCCAGTCCTGCTTCAACGGCCGCCGCCTCGTGGTGTTCTCGGGCGGCGAGGCCACGGACTCGGCGAGCCTGATCGAGACCGTTCGCGCCCTCAACGAGGGCGGCGCCTCCGGCTCGATCATCGGCCGCAACGCCTTTACCCGTCCGCGGGACGAGGCGCTGGCGCTGCTCTCGCAGATCGTCGGTATCTATCAGGGCAAGGCTTGACCGAGCTTTATCTGATCACGCCGCCGCGCCTCGGCCCGGATTTCGCCGATGCGCTGGCGGCGGCGCTGGACGCCGGGCCCGTTGCCTGCGTCCAGCTCCGCCTCAAGGAGGCGGGAGCGGACGAGATGCGCCGCGCGATCGACGCGTTGCGTCCGGTCGCGCAGTCGCGCGGGGTGGCCTTCCTGCTCAACGACGACCCGCGTCTCGCCGTCGAAACCGGCTGCGACGGCGCGCATCTCGGCCAGGACGACCTCGCGGCCCATGGCGGCCTCGCGCGGGTGCGGCGCGTGCTCGACGGCCTCAGCCTGGGCATCACCTGCCACGACAGCCGCCACCTCGCGATGGAGGCCGCCGAGCAGGGGGCCGACTACGTCGCCTTCGGGGCCTTCTACCCGACCGGCACGAAGGAGCCTAAAGCCCGCGCGGATGTGGAGATTCTCCGCTGGTGGTCGGAACTGATGGAAGTGCCCTGCGTCGCGATCGGCGGCATTACCCCCGGAAATGCCGCGCCGCTGGTTGAGGCGGGGGCCGATTTCCTCGCCGTTGTGGGCGCCGTCTGGCAGCATCCGGACGGGCCCGCGGCCGGCGTGCGGGCGTTCCGCGCCGAGCTTGCATAAGGGTTCCGGAACGATGGGCTAAGGGTTGCGGCTTTGAGGCCGAACGGACAAAAAGAGACGTATTTGAACATACGGGTATTTCATGTCCGAACCCATTGTCCCGATATGGCGGGAACTCCTTGCGGAGTTTGACGGCGCCGCCGACCCGCAACCTTTTCTTGACCGCCTGATCCAGGAAGCGTTCCGCCGGCCGGGCGAGTTCGAACTCCATCTCATGCTGGCGGAGCGGATGTTTGCGCGGGGGCGGGATGCGCGGGGGCTGGCGATCAATGGTTACGTTCTCGCCTGTGGTGATCCGCATTTCCGCTTCCGCGCGCATCTCCAGCGTGCGGATCATTTCCGGAGGCACGGAGCGTTCCGCGAAGCCGAGGCGGATATCGAAGCTGCCCGCGCGATCGATCCCGGCAGTCACTGGCCGGTTCTCGCGATGGCGGAGAACCTAGCCCAGGAAGGCAGGGTCGGCGAGCGAGGGGACTATATCCGCGCTGAATACGAGGGTTTGCGGCCCGAATCGCGCGCGGAGATCGCTCGCCATTATGCCGGATGGGCGGCTTTCGATCATTTTGACAGGACTCGCGCCTCTCCCGGCTGGCAACCGCGCCGACCGGGACGGGTGCCCGCGCTCGAACGCGCCGGCATGATCCTCCTCGTCAAGGACGAGGAGGATATCATCGGCCAGAACCTGAGCCATCATTACGCACTCGGCTTCCGCGCCTTCTGCATTCTCAACAATATGAGCACCGATAATACACGCGAGATCGTGTCGCGGTTTCGGGACTCGCATGACGATTGCTTCGTTCTTCTTGTCGACGATCCGGTCCGCGGTCATTACCAGGCCGACAAGATGAGGGTTTACGCCGAGACGCTTCAACGACATGCTGAAATCGCGGGCCTCAGGTTGGATTGGCTGTTCTTCATCGATGCCGATGAGTTCATCGCGAGCGATACGAGCAGGCCGTCATCCGAACAGCTCTCGGCCCTGGAGCGGAGGCTCAACGATCCCGATACGCGTGTGATGGTGATGCACTGGATACATGCGGCTTCGCCGCAAGTTCTGGAAGAATTCGGCTCTGAAGATGATCCGTTCGAGAAAATCAATGTCATGCGGTACCGGCTTTTGCCGCTGGTACCCAAGGTCGCGTATCGGGTCGGCTTTGATTACAGTTTGAAAAATGGAAATCATTTTATTGAAAAATTGAATGATTCACTCGATTCGGTTGTACCGGTTGGGTGTGATGATTGGTATATCTATCATTTTTCTCTGAGATCACTCTCGCACGTCAGAAAAAAAATCATCAATGGCGGTCACGCTTTTGTCGGCACCAGGGGGCTGAACGATCACGGTCAACACTGGCGCGAGCGTTACGCGCTTTTCCAGAAATACGGCGACAGAATTATATCAGAAGTGCTGGAAGAACACGTCCGGTTTGTGCCGTCATTGCATCCGCCAAGGATTGACAGTCCGGAGAAACGGCTTCCGACGCGGCGCGTTTCAAGCGATATAGAGCCAATTGATATCAAACGGGCCGTGAACGAAATCAGCGGAATTGAAGCAATCGAAATTGCCAAAGCGTATACTTGCGAGCGGCCTGAACCGGCCTTTGTCAAAGGGCCGGTGACATCGGACATCATGAATGATTTCAGGCGCGAGAGATCCGTATGGCCGATTTCCGTTTACAAGATTTCAGATGTTGAAATTCATGGCCCTTGGTTCAATGCCGGTATTATTCTGGTTTCACAAGGTCACAGATTTCGGATTGACGAAATCTATCAGCCAGCCGGAGAACAACCGCAAGATATCTGTCTCGAAAAATCCCTGTATGAACTTCAATTCGAGAACAAAAGATTTTTAGAAATAAATGAAGATTGCGTTCTTCTCGCGACCAATGGCCATAACATATATGGTCACTGGCTTGTTGATTTTCTGCCAAAAATTTACCTTCTGGATTACATTGGAATAGACCTATCAAAGATAAAATTCCTGATGCCGTCGGATGTTGGTCATTGGGCTGTTGATCTTATGAATCTCGTCGGTATCAAAAAAGAAAATCTGATTATTTATGATCAGAACGAGATTGTGCCCCTGTGCAGATCGTTGTTTGTACCAACCCTGCTGAGAATGAGCGGCCGTACATCGCCATTGTTTTTGAATGCGACGGAATTCATCAATAAAAGAATTGACAAAAATATCCAGACGAAAAGTGATGTGTCCAATACGTTTCTCTATTTCGATAGAGAGCAGGAATTCACCTGGAGAAAAATAGATGGCCACGACAAAATTATTAAGTTGTTTAATGATTTGAATTTTCATATCGTAAGGCCGGAAAAGTTGTCGATCTCTGAGCAAATTCGACTTGTCCGGGGCGCCAAGGTGATCGCGGGCCAGCATGGATCCGCGCTTCATTCGACGATATTTTGTCAGGACCCCGTTTTTGCTGTCGTTCTGCATGAGAACAGGCGCAACTGGTTTGCTGGCCTGCAGGCCGGCATTGGGGAGTATCTCGGCCACCAGACGGGCTATATCTTTGGTGAAACATCGTCTCATGAAAATATATTCAGCACGAGATTCGAGGCGTCCGATATCCGAATGGGAGTTGATTTCGCGCGCATGGCATGAACTTCAAACGCGGCGAGCACGGTTCGTCGGCGCGCAAGATTTCACCCAAGCAGTTGTGGGGGCACACAAAGAAGACCGGGCAACCCGCGCCCTCGTTGTTTCTTTGCATGGGCTGACTGCTGCGCTAACATGAACGATATTTCAGTTTTCTTTTCATGGAGCATTCAATGATTCGGCCGCGCATTTGTCTCAGCATGATTGTGCGGAATGAGGCGCCCGTTATTCGTCGCTGTCTCGCCTCGGTCCTGCCACTGATCGATCATTGGGCTATTTGCGACACCGGATCGACGGACGGCACCCAGGATATCATAAGAAGCTTCTTCGAAGAGCATGCTGTGCCGGGTGAACTGCGCGAGAGCCCATGGCGCGATTTTGCTCATAATCGCAACGAGGCGCTCGAACTCGCGAGGCCTCACGGCGATTACGTATTGATTATCGATGCCGACGACGCGCTCGAACTGCCCCCCGGCTTTGCCCGGCCTGAATTGGCGGCTGATGGCTATACGTTCGATATTCATGACGTGAACATCGCGTATCGGCGCATCCAGATTGTGCGGAGTGCTCTTCCTTGGCGCTGGCGCGGCGTGCTCCACGAGTTTCTGCACTGCGATGCGCCGGCCTCCGAAGAGCATCTGCCGATCGTCATGCGCCGGAATCACGACGGCGCCCGGCGGCGCGATCCGTCCACCTATGCGCGTGATGCGTCAATTCTCGAGGCTGCGATTTTCGTCGAAGAAGATCCCTGGCTTCGGGCCCGCTATGTCTTTTATCACGCGCAGAGCCTCAGGGACATGGGTGAGCAGGAGCGCGCGATGATTGCCTATCTGATGCGTGCGGAGATGGGCTTCTGGCAGGAGGAAGTCTACTGGAGTCTTTACCAGGCGGCGCTCATGATGGAACGGCTCGGGCGCGACGAGGAGACGGTTCTCGCCGCATATCGCCGTGCGGCAGCGGCCGCGCCGCATCGGATCGAGGCGTTGTTTGCGGCCTCTCGCTACTGCTTCGCGAAGGGGCGTAACGAGGAGGGATTCCGGATCGCGGAGAATGGGATCGGGAAGCCGGCCCCTGAGGGCGGCTTGTTCGTGGAGACGTGGATTCACGATTATGGCCTGCTCGATCAATACGCGGCGAACGGATACTGGGCAGGCCATTATCCCGAAAGTTTCAATGCAGCCCTTGAGGTTCTTGCATCAGGCAAGGTGCCCGCGCACGAGCTTCCGCGGCTGGCGCGCAATTTCAGGGCATTGCTCGACAAGGTCAGGCCCGCCTCCGCGCCGGATTATGGGCGCCTCGGGCAGGAAAGCTACCCTGACCAACACGCCCTCAAACCGGAACGCTTGTTGCGGAGCGGAACGACAACCGCGCCCCGCGTGCTGATTGCCATCCTTGCCAAGCAAAAGGAGGAATTCCTCCCGCTCTATCTCGACTGCATAGAAGCACTCGATTACCCGAAGTCGTCGATTGTTCTGTATATTCGCACAAACAACAATACCGACCGGACCGAGGAGATCCTGCGCGAGTGGATTGCCCGGGTCGGCCATTCATATGCCGCCGTCGAGTTCGATCCATCGGATGTCGACGAAAGGGTCGAACAGTTCGGCGCGCACGAATGGAACGCGATCCGATTCCGCGTTCTCGGCCGCATCCGGAACGAGAGCCTCAGGAAGACGCGTGAACATGGCTGCGACTGGTATTTCGTCGCCGACATCGACAATTTCATCAGGCGCTGCACGCTGCGCGAACTTGTCGCCACGGGGTTGCCGATCGTCGCTCCGTTGCTGCGGGATGCCGAGCCATCGAGCTATTATTCGAACCTGCACGCGGAGATTGATGACAACGGCTATTTCCGGGACTGCGCGCAATATGAATTGATCATGTCGCGCCGCATCCAGGGGCTGATCGAAGTCCCCCTGGTTCATTGCACCTATGCCGTTCGAGCGGATGTCATCGAGCACCTGAACTACGACGACGGCAGCGGACGGCATGAATATGTCGTCCTGTCAGATTCCGCGCGCAAGGCGTCGATACCGCAGTATTTCGATAACCGGCAGGTTTATGGCTACATCACCTTCAGCAAGAACCCCGACCAGGACGATGAAAATTCGGCGGCGCGTGCCGAGCGGAATATGTGGGCAGTCCGCAAATTCATGAGTGAGGATCGGCATGGCTGAAATAGGGACGGAATGAGCGCCGGCGCCGAGGTGCCCTCCGCAACTGGGCGACTGTCCTGAAAGGCAGTTCAAGCGGGGGCGTTTGTGGCCATATCAGGGCATTCGTTCAGAGAAAGGCGTGTTTTCAGCAGGTTGAACGAAAAACC
>NZ_AFPR01000009.1:0-11382 GCF_000219295.1 Acidiphilium sp. PM | reverse complement strand
ATGATCTATCTGCGCCATCATGGGCTGGAGCCGGCGAGCCCGGCGGCGATGGCGTTCGCGGCCCTCGAGCGCCAGATCTTCAAGCGCCTGGTCAATCCCGCGATGTACGCGGCCTGGGGGTTCGGCATCCTGCTTGCGTTGACGCCCGGCACGACATCCTGGAGCGCACCGTGGTGGCTGGTGAAATTGGCCGCCGTGCTGCTGCTCTCATGGTACCATGGCATTCTCTCCGCCTGGCGCCGGCGGCTGCGCGACGATGCCCGGCCGGAGGTGACAATCCTGAGGCGGAGCGCGGTTGTCCCGATCGTCCTGATGGTCGTGATCGTCACGATGGTGCTGGTTCGGCCATGAGGCGCCGAATATAGCCCGCCTGCGTTATCGCCTGGTTATGGTGGCGACGCACGCAGACGGGTTCAGCTAAAATTCAAAATGCAACCGTGCTGCGAGAGCGCGCCTCGATTCCGTTGACAAGACGCGCCCTGGCAGGTTTGGCCTTTACACGAACGATCCGCCGACGAATTGCTGCAACTGGTTCGGGTTGATACCGACCATGGTGATCCTCGTGTTGTCCGACAATGTCAGGACAGCGCCGGTTTGAGGCGATGCATTTGAAGTTGCAGTGACGGAAGAAATCGTCTGGCCGTTGATCATCACCATGATATCTCTCTGCGTCGAGAAATTGTTGATGATGTCCTGGCTGCTGGTACCGCCCGACCTGGCAAAATAGATATTGTCCGAGCCGGCCAGGGACGATCCCGTGATCGTGGCGTTGCCGGACCCGGTGAAGAAGTACTGGGTTCCCGTGCCTTCTGACGAAATGATGTCATTGCCGCTGCCGGCCGCAAACAGGTTGCTGCCCGTTACCGATGTGGCGGTGAGCGTTTCATTGCCGACACCGGCAAAAAGCGCATTCCAAGCTCCGCTCGGTGTCGCATTCCCGCCTCCGGCCTCAATGAAATCGCCGTTCCCGCCGCCGACCAGAGTGGCCGACCCGGAACCGCCGATCAGGGAGTTGTTGCCTTCCGCGCCGCCGGTAATGATGCCGCCGCCGACGCCGCCGAAAGCCGTCACGGCGCCCGCGCCGCCAAGAACCGTCACCGCGTTGGTGCTCTGATTGATGAAGTCGATCTTGCCGGTCGATCCCGTTGGATTGCCTGCGCGAACGACGGACTGCCCGGTAGCGACGATGGTGTCAAAGCCGCCATTGTTCCTGAACCGGTTTGTGCCGGCGGTGAACTGGACGCTTTCGTCGTCGGTCGACGAATAGATCGTCGTGTTGCCGGCGACCGAGCCGAGGGAACCGGCGCCCGAGGTGCTGATCGCCGCCCCCTGACTGCCGCTGATCGAGATCGTATTGCCGCCGGAATTGCCGACGATTGTTGCCGCCCCGGTCGCGTAAAGCGTGTTGCCGGTCGCGTTCGCGCCAAAGGTGATCTTCGACGCGCCGGATACTGAAATCAGGTTGCCGGAATCGTTGACGTTAATCACGTCGCTACCGGCGGACATGACGGTATTGGTGCCCGCGTCGAGGTTGATGACGTTGTGGCCACCCTCGGTCGTGATGCGATTGTAACTCGCGCCGCCGGCGGCGTTGGTGGCCGTCGTGATCGTGTTATCACCGCTCGCGACCTGAACGTCGTACCAGTAACCGTCAAGCGTGAAGTTGTTGTTTCCGCCGCCCGCATAGATCGTGTCGGTGCCGGCGCCGCCCATCGGATCCCATGTCAGGTTCGTGGTCGAGCCCGTGACGATCAGCGCGTTCTTGCCGGCGCCGCCGGTAATGGTCTCGTTACCGCTGAAGGTCGCGATGATTCCGCGGATACCGTTATTGGTCGGAACGCCATTGGTCATGGCGTTAGGCAAGCTGATCGACCCGCCGCTGCCGGTGACCGAACCAGTGATGTAAGTATCCTCGTAGAACGACGTATTGGTGGGCTCAGGAGGAGGGGAAGAGTTCGTAGTGCCGTCGGAATTCAAGGATATCGGTGTTACTGTCACACCGGTATAGGGTGAATTCAGATTGATGAGGTTGGTGATATTGTTGTCCAGCTGTTGCTGAACAATGGCCTGAATCGATGTGTCTACTGCAAACGTGTCTGGTGTCGCACCAAGACTTGCTATGACTGAGACATTTTCCGTTGATGTTGAGGATGACACGAGCCGCTCCTTGGTCTGCTGTGCTGGTGCCCTCAGATCTATCGACGAAAAATTAACGCATTCCCAACAGGAAGCAGTTTTTCTAACAAACAATTCGTCTCAAGGTTGTAGTTTGGTGTTGTTTCAAATTGCGCGTTCAATACAAATTTCTAACGGGGATCAGGCCCGGTCCCTGATCGCACATAGCGCCTCGAATTCAGCGACATGCTCGTAGGCCGGCATCAGCCTTTCGAGATCCCGGCACCGCCGGGTCGCCGGGTGGAAATAGATTTCCGTTGAGCCGGAGGGCAGGACTTCGAGATAGGCGTTCACCCGTTCGGGTGTCATGTGACCGGAACGTCGGATGCCGAGGATATGGTCGGGACTCGATAGCCCGGCGCGGCTCGCCTGTGCGCGGATAACACGCGACCAGGCATAAAGGGCATGGGCCGGGAAACCCGGCCGGTCGCCGCTCGCCCTCAGGACCGCGGGGGGTTCGGCCGGAACCCGGATGCGCCGGAGGCCGAATTCGCGGCCGATGCGGATCATCAGCGACGCCACGGTGGGATGCATGTGCATGTGCTTGTGGCTATCCGCGTGGTGCAGCGTGAGGCCGGTCGCTGCGAAGGCCTCGAACTGCGCACGGATTTCAGCCGCCAGTTCCCGCCGCGCGGCGGGGGAGAAAAAGTAGCGGAAGCCGCGGGCGACCTGATCGGCCCCGAACCGGCCATCCGCGCCGGTAATGGTGGGCAAGGCGGTGTGGCCGAGCACGGAATCCCCCTCGACCAGCACCAGATGCAGCCCGACATTCAGGCTGGGCAGGCGCCGCGCGCGGGCAACCGCGTCGGCCGCGGCGGGGGCTGCTACCATGAGACTCGCCTGGGTCAGCGCGCCCTCAAGATGGGCGCGTTCCACCGCTTCATTGACGCTGTCGGTCAGGCCGAAATCATCCGCCGAGAAGATGACCTCGGCGTCGCTTCGCATGGCTGCGGATGCTCTGGACGATCAGGCGGCGTGGCGCTCGCGCAGGAACTGGAAGAACTCCACGCCCTCGCGCAGGCGGCGCTTCATCATTTGCGGGCTGCGCACCATCTCGCCGACGATCGAGGCGATCTTCGGCACGCGGAAATAGAACTGCCGGTAGAAGGTTTCCACGCTGTCGAAGATTTCGGTGTGCGTCAGATGCGGGTAGTGGAGCGGCGCGATCTGGATCCCGTGATCGTCGATCAGTTCGGCATGCGCGGCGTCGAGCCAGCCGTTTTCGACGGCCTGGTTGTAGAGGAAGGTGCCCGGGTACGGCGCGGCGAGGGAGACCTGGATGGTATGCGGGTTGATCTCCTTCGCGAAATCGATCGTCTCGCGGATGGTGTCCTGCGTTTCGCCGGGCAGGCCGAGAATGAAGGTGCCGTGGATCTTGATGCCGAGATCGTGGCAGTCCTTCGTGAATTTCTTCGCGACCTCGATCCGCATGCCCTTCTTGATGTTGTGCAGGATCTGCTGGTTGCCGCTTTCATAGCCGACGAGCAGCAGACGAAGACCATTGTCGCGCAGCACCTTGAGCGTGTCGCGGGGAACGTTCGCCTTGGCATTGCACGACCAGGTGACGCCGAGCTTGCCGAGTTCGCGCGCGATCGCCTCGGCGCGGGGGAGGTTGTCGGTGAAGGTGTCGTCGTCGAAGAAGAGCTCGCGCATCTGCGGGAAATCGCGCTGGATCTGCTTCACCTCGGCGATCACGTGCTCGACCGAGCGGGTGCGGTAGCGGTGGCCGCCGACCGTCTGCGGCCAGAGGCAGAAGGTGCAGCGCGACTTGCAGCCCCGGCCGGTATACAGCGACACGTAGGGGTGCATCAGATAGCCGATGAAATAGTCCTCGATCTTCAGGTCGCGCTTGTAGACGTCGGCGACGAAGGGAAGGCTGTCCATGTCCTCGAGGGTGGGGCGGTCCTGGTTGTGGACGATCTCGCCGGCCTCGTTGCGCCAGGAAATGCCGTCGACCTCGGCGAAGGGCTTGCCCTCGGCGATTTCCTTGATCGTGAAGTCGAACTCGTTGCGGGCGACGAAGTCGACAGGGGCGGCGCGCTCGAGGCTTTCGCCGGCCTGGACCGCCACCTTCGCGCCGATGAAGCCGATCTTCACGCCGGGGTTCTCCGCCCTGATCTGGGCCGCGACCTTGACGTCGTTGGCGAAGGACGGCGTGGAGGTGTGGATGATGACGAGCTCGGCGGTGCGGGCGTGCGGCATCACATCCTTCATCGTGAGGCCGGCGGGAGGCGCGTCGATCAGTTTGGAGCCGGGGATCAGCGCCGCCGGCTGGGCGAGCCAGGTCGGGAACCAGAAGGACCGGATCTCGCGGCGCGCCTGGTAGCGGGAGCCGGCGCCGCCGTCGAACCCGTCGAAGGAGGGCGGTTGCAGGAACAGGGTCTTCATCATCGTATCGGTCCTAATTCATATGCCGCGGGGCGGCTTCTGCCTGTCGCCCGCTGTCGCTGCGGCCCGAATCGGCCTCCAGCACATTGCCACGCCACTCGACGGTATCGCTCCAGAAACTCATCACGAAAATGGCCGCCGAAACCATATCGCGCAAGAGGAAAAGCCAAGGCGCCGGCGTGCTCGCCAGGGCGGGTGAACCACGGCCGCGCCCGGAAAACCCAAGGCGGCGTTCGAGCTGCTGCGCGATGATGTAGCGCAGGCCGGCGGCGAGGGCCAGGCCGATCCATGTCCAGGTCGCGCCGCCGGACAGCAGCAGTGCCGCCAGGGCCCAGAAAAGCGGGAACTGCGTGATCATTCCGGCATAGCTGAACGGCACCAGCGCGCGAATTGTGCGGGCCCAGCGCAGTTCGTGCCGCATGAGGGCGGCGAACGTCGTCTCGGGCACCGAGGTGGCCGGAAGCGCCGGCGCAAGAACGACCTGCTTGCCGGTGGCGCGGATGCGCTGGCCGAGGACGTTGTCGTCGGCGAGATGGTCGAGCAGCGCCTCGAACCCGCCGATCCGGTCGAGATCGGCGCCGCGGAGAGCCATTGTCGCGCCAAGGCAGTCCTGCCGGCCGAGCGCGCGGGCGATGGCGGCGCCGGGAAGGAAGCCGTGATTGATCTGCATCGCGCCCAGCCGGGCGGCGAGCGCGCCGTTCGCGGGCAGACCGGTATAGAAGGTCGTGGCGAGGCCCGCCTCTGGCCGCGAGAGGGAGCGGGCGATGCCGTTCAGGAAATCCGGTGCGACATGCATGTCGGCATCCGAGATCACGAGAAGGTCGTACCGGGCGGCGGACCGCATTGCGATCAGGTTGGCGATCTTCCGGTTGCGGCCCGCCCGGTGCGGCCCGGCGACCGTCGCGACGTCGACCTGCCTGTAGCGTGCCTGCAAACGGGCTACCAGGGCGAGGGCGGGGTCATCGGGATCGGCCGCGCCGAACACGAGCTGAAACCGCGGATAGTCCAGCAGGAAGAAGGATTCGAGCGCAATGTCGAGCAGCGGTTCGGTGCCGTGCAGCGGCTTGAGAACGGTGATGCCCGGCGCGTCGTCCGGCATTGAAGCTTCCGGATGCCGGGCGACGCGCACGAGGGTGGAGCCGATGGCCTGCTGGACGAGGCCGACCGCGCAGAGCGCGTCGGCGAGGGCCGGCAGGATTGCGGTCATGTCAGTCCTTGATCGCCCCGCCGGACAGCGAAGCGACCTTCGCCTTCAGCGCATCGATCAGCCGCGACGCGTTGCCAGGCTCGATCAGGCCGCTGAAGTCAGAGCGCTGCGTGGCGACCTTGCTGATTGTCCCGTCGAAGAGAACGTCGGTAATTTTCCACACACCGCCGGACAGCCGCATCACGTAGGCCAGTTCGACCTTCTTTCCCCCGTTTCCCTCGAACGTGGTCGACACGACGCGGGCATTGCCTGTCCGCCGGATGTCGGGATTGGTCGTGAAGTGCTGGCCGGCGTAGGCGTTGAAGTTGCTCACATAGGTTGCAACCGTATACTGGCGGAACAGTTTCTCAAGCTCGGTTTTCTGGGCAGCCGGAATTTGCGACCAGAGCAGTCCCGCCGAGTTCTGCAGGATCAGTCGAAGGTCGAAACTCTTTTCGATCACCGGCTTGAGCATGGCGTAGCGCGCACTGAAGGTCTTGCCGGCGCTGCCAGCCTTCATTGTCGCGATCAGCGCGTCGTCCAGGGCGTTGACCGGCTGCGTTTCCGGGGCAGCGGCAGCGCGTGCCGCCGGAAGCGCGAGGGGCAGGGCCACGGCAAGTGGCGCCGCCAGGAGCATTCGACGTTTCATAAGGGCAGATATGGCGATCAACGTGCCGGAATTGCGACCGAACCGTGCGAATTTTCGGGCACGGCTCCGCGACCGAGCGCGCCGAGCGCGTGCGCCACGATATCCTTCGCGGTAAGTCCGGCATCGATCAGCTGGCCGGCGGGTGAGTTGTGGTCGATGAAGCGGTCCGGAAGCGTCATCGGGCGGAATCGCAGCCCTGAGTCGAACGCGCCCGACCAGGCGAGATGGTGGCCGACAGCCGCGCCGAAGCCGCCGCTCGAACCATCCTCGATCGTGATCAGGACTTCGTGATGACGGGCAAGCTGGTCCACCAGCGCGGTATCGAGCGGCTTCATGAAGCGGGCATCGGCGACGGTTGCGGGGAAGCCGCGCGCCGCGAGTTCGTCCGCTGCCTTCAGCGCTTCGGCCAGGCGTGGGCCGAGCGCCAGGACGGCCACCTTGCTGCCTTCGCGCACGATTCGTCCCTTGCCGATTTCCCATGGCGTTCCGCGCGCAGGGAGCTGGACGCCGGTGCCCTCGCCGCGCGGATAGCGGAACGCGGACGGGCGGTCGTCGATCGCGGCCGCGGTGGCAACGCAGTTCATCAGTTCCGCCTCATCGGACGGTGCCATGATCACCATTCCGGGGAGGCAGCCGAGATAGGCGAGGTCGTAGGCGCCGGCATGGGTGGCACCGTCCGCGCCGACGAGGCCGGCGCGGTCCATGGCGAAGCGCACGGGCAGGGACTGGATCGCCACGTCATGCACGACCTGGTCGTAGGCGCGCTGGAGAAAGGTGGAATAGATCGCGCAGAACGGCGCCATGCCCTCGGTCGCCATGCCGGCGGCGAAGGTCACGGCGTGCTGTTCGGCGATGCCGACATCGAAGCAGCGGTCCGGGAAGCGCTTGGCGAAGGCGTCGAGGCCGGTGCCGCTCGGCATTGCCGCGGTGACCGCGACGACGTTCGGATTATGTTCCGCCTCGGCGATCAGCGCCTGGGCGAACACCTTTGTATAAGAGGGCGGTCCCGGCGGCGCCTTGGTCTGCTCGCCGGTGACGACGTTGAACTTCGAGACGCCGTGATACTTGTCGGCCGACGCCTCGGCCGGTGCGTAGCCCTTGCCCTTCTGGGTGACGACATGGAGCAGGATCGGCTCGTCGCCATCGATGTCGCGCAGATTGCGCAGGACCGGAAGAAGATGGTCGAGATTATGGCCGTCGATCGGGCCCACATAATAAAAGCCCAGCTCCTCGAACAGCGTGCCGCCGGTAAGGATTCCGCGGGCGTATTCCTCGGCGCGCTTGGCCGTGCGTTCGAGCGTGCGGGGGAAGCGTTTCGCCATCCGGGCGGCGAAATCGCGGATCGAGAGGAAGCTGCGCGAGGAGATCAGCCGCGAGAGGTAGGCGCTCATCGCGCCGACCGGCGGCGCGATCGACATGTCGTTGTCGTTGAGGATGACGATCATGCGGGACTTGCTGGCGCCCGCGTTGTTCATCGCCTCATAGGCCATGCCGGCGGACATCGCCCCGTCGCCGATCACGGCGATGACGTGACGCTTAGGGGATTCATCCTTCAGGTCGCGGGCCACGGCCATGCCCAGGCCGGCCGAAATCGACGTCGAGGAATGGGCGGCCCCGAACGGATCGTATTCGCTTTCGGAACGGCGCGTGAAGCCGGACAGCCCGCCGGGCTGGCGCAGTGTACGGATGCGATCGCGCCGGCCGGTGAGGATCTTGTGCGGATAGGTCTGATGGCCGACATCCCAGATCAGGCGATCCCGCGGGGTCTCGAACACCGCGTGCAGGGCCACCGTCAGCTCGACGACGCCGAGCGACGCGCCCAGGTGCCCGCCGGTCACGGAAACGGTGTCGATCGTTTCGGCGCGCAATTCCCCGGCGAGCTGGCGGAGCTGGTCGGCGGAGAAATTGCGCAGGTCGCTCGGAACGCGGACACGATCCAGCAGGGGAGTCTGCGGCGGCATCAGACGATACCCCGTGCGCAGGTAACCGGTCTTTCGCTGGCGCGGTAAGCCATCATGCTGATTCCTTCAATCTCCGTCATTGCGACCCTGCGGCACTCCGGGCCGTGCCGGTACCCGGAGGATTTATACATTCATCGTGGGGAGCGATAGGGCATGGTTGAAGAGATAAGATCAACCGGTCTGGAATGAAACGGGTGCGGGGATGGGGTGGCTGTTTGATCTCGCACGATGCATAACTGCAACACAGGCGGTCTCCAAGAGGGGGCTTGGAACAGGCGCCCTTGCGAAGCCGCCTTGGGATGATTTATTTCAGAGAAACGGCGTACTGCCGGAGTGGATTTCCCACAATCGCGAATTCCCGATTCGAAAGGCGACAGACCATGGATCTGCCTCATACCATGACCGAATGCGCAGATCCGGCCGTGGACCAGACGGTCATGAAAGTCGTGCTGGCGCAGCCGCGCGGGTTCTGCGCCGGCGTCGAGCGGGCGATCGAGATCGTTGAACGGGCATTGGCGAAATTCGGTCCGCCGATCTATGTGCGCCATGAAATCGTGCATAACCGCCATGTGGTGGAGGATTTGAGATCCCGCGGCGCGGTGTTCGTCGACGAGATTTCGGAAGTGCCGGATGGGGCGATTACGGTGTTTTCTGCGCATGGCGTCGCGCGGAAAGTGCAGCAGAGCGCCGCGAACCGCGCCCTGCCGGTGATCGATGCCACCTGCCCGCTGGTTGCCAAGGTCCATTCCGAAGGGCGGCGCTACGCTGGTCAGGGGCGGGAGATCGTGCTGATCGGCCATGCCGGGCACGCGGAAGTCGAGGGGACGATCGGCCAGATCGACGGTCGGGTCTATCTTGTGCAGACCGTCGAGGATGTGGCGTCACTGCAGGTGAGCGACCCGGACAAGCTTGCCTATATCACACAGACGACGCTTTCGGTTGACGACACGCGCGGAATCATTGCGGCGCTGGTCGAGCGCTTTCCCGGGATCGTCGGTCCCGACGTGCGCGATATCTGCTATGCGACCCAAAACCGGCAGGAAGCCGTGCGGCATCTGGCCGAACAGGTCGACGTTATCCTGGTCGTCGGCAGCCGAAATTCATCGAATTCCAATCGTTTGTGCGAGATCGGCGCCGAATTGGGGCGTCCGTCCTATCTGATCGACGATGCCAGCCATCTCGATCCGTCCTGGTTCAAGGGCATCCGCGCCGTCGGGGTTACGGCGGGCGCGTCGGCGCCGGAAGTGCTGGTCAAAGGGGTGATCGACGGCCTGCGGAAGTTCGGCGCCATCGAAATCGATACCCTTGCCGGCACGCCGGAAGATGTCAGGTTCAAACTGCCCACCGAAGTGAGCGATGCCTGAACGGCGCATCGGCAGGTTGGGAAATATCAGGAGTTACCAATGGGCGTGCCGCTGAAGCAGGCGATCAAGGTTGGAGCCTACGTGCTGAAACAGCATTTGACCGGCAATCGGCGGTATCCGCTGGTGCTGATGCTGGAGCCGCTGTTCCGCTGTAACCTGGCTTGCGCCGGTTGCGGCAAGATCGATTATCCCGCACCGATTCTGAATCAGCGCCTGTCGGTTGCCGACGCGCTGGAAGCCGTGGATGAGTGTGGCGCTCCGGTTGTGGCGATTGCTGGCGGCGAGCCGCTGCTGCACCGGGAAATGCCCGAGATCGTCGAGAAGATCCTGGCGCGGGACAAGTTCATCTATCTCTGCACGAATGCGCTGCTGCTCGAGAAGAAGATCGACCAGTACAAGCCGCACCCGAATTTCTGCTGGGACATTCATCTCGACGGCGATCGCGAGATGCATGACCAGGCGGTCAGTCAGGAAGGCGTCTACGAACGTGCCGTTGCCGCGATCAAGCTGGCCAAGGCAAAGGGATTCCGTGTTTCGATCAACTGCACATTGTTCGACGGAGCCAATCCCGAGCGGGTCGCCGCGTTCCTCGATACCGTGAACGAAATCGGCGTCGATGGGGTCATGACGTCCCCGGGTTATGCCTATGAGCGTGCCCCGGATCAGGAACATTTCCTTAACCGTCAGCGGACGAAAGAACTTTTCCGGGCGATCTTCCGCCATGGAAAGGAGCGGAAGGCGCGCGGAATTCGCTGGAAATTCAATCAGTCTCCCCTCTTTCTCGACTTCCTGGCCGGCAATCAGACCTACAAGTGCACGCCCTGGGGCAACCCGACGCGCAACGTGTTTGGTTGGCAGCGGCCTTGCTACCTGATCGGGGAAGGCTACGCAAAGACGTACAAGGAGCTGATGGAGACAACCGATTGGGACAAATATGGTGTCGGCAATTATGAAAAATGCGCCGACTGCATGGTCCACTCGGGCTTCGAGGCGACTGCGGTGGTTGACTCGGTCAAGCGCCCCTGGAAATTGGCCAAGCTTGCGGTGACGGGGATCCGTACCGAAGGCGCCATGGCGGCAGATATCCCGCTTGATCATCAGCGGCCGGCGGAGTTTGTGTTCTCACGGCACGTCGAACACAAGATGGCGGAGATCCAGGGAACCCAGGAACCGGCCGAACCCGCGGAGTAACCGGGGAACGGCCGTATCCCGCCCCTGTTGCGGTCATCCGGCGGCGCTTCGCTCGCGAGGCGCCGGCATGATGTTTTGTGCGGGGGCAGTTCTGGTCGGACGGAGTTCGGACTCTCGACGGTCGACAATCATGTAGCCCCGGCCCCAGTTCGTCTGGATCAGGTCGTCGGCCCCGGCGGCCAGCAGTTTCTTGCGGATTTTGCAGATGAACACGTCGATGATTTTTGGGTTGGGCTCGTCGAGCCCTCCATAGAGATGATCAAGGATCGCTTCCTTGCTCAGAACGCATCCTTTCCTTAGGGCAAGGATCTCCACGATCTGATATTCTTTTTTTGTTAATCCGATCTCGGTTTGAGATACGAAAATTTTCTTCGCGTTCATGTTGATTTCAACATTGCCGACAGCCAGCGACGAACTCTGGAAGCCGCGGCTGCGACGAACCTGATTCTGCACCCTGAGGAAAATTTC
>NZ_AFPR01000010.1:0-12050 GCF_000219295.1 Acidiphilium sp. PM | reverse complement strand
CCCCCAAATGCAGGATTGGGTGATCTATTCATCAGTCGCCTCATTTTGAGGGGATATCTGCAAGCTAGATGGAGAATTAATATGCTATATGACGTGCAGGGCATAAAAGATGACGATCTATATAGCCAAAAAATAAAAAAAATGTAATTTGTCTGATATCAGAAGATAGTAATATCTCTGAACTCTTAAAAAAAATTGACCAATCGAACATCAATATTATATATGAAAATAATATTGAAAGTGTCAATAAGTTATTAAGTAAAACAACGCCAGATATATTTATGATCTGCATGAAAAATTATAATATTAATCTAGTTAGAAATATTATTGAAATTAGAAGTAAATCAAAAGCGCCAATTGTTGTTATATCAGAAGGTTTTGATGAAGTGCTAGCTCTTACAATATTCAAATTTGGTGCAGATGAATATTGGAGTCATATAACAAGTGAAGTGCAAATTAAAAATAAAATAATCACGACGATTCTAAAAAGTAGTATTGGTATGTATTCCCATACATATACTATTCAAAAAGAAATCAATGACGTTGAAAAAGAAAATGATATTCAAATTAGCTATGTTGAAACCTTTAATAATAATACTAAATTTTTTAGAACGTTTACGCCATATGAATATAAAATGCTATCAATTTTAGTTGATAATGCAGGAATTGTAGTTTCAAGAGCAAAATTGGCCCAAATGGTTCGTGGTCGAGCAACCTCAAATGTTGATCGTAGTGTTGATAACGTCATATCTCGTATAAGAAAGAAATTAAAAAATTTCTCCCTTACGGAATATCCAATAAGAAGTTTTAGTTCAGTAGGGTATATATTTGTTGGCGATAAAGATAATTTTTATCGTGAATTAGATATTGCTGTTGATAACTATCTTCGCAATAAAAGGTAGAGGCTTGACCCACATTTCTCACGCGGGTTTCTGACGGGACTGTTGGCGCGTCGGTCGCGGGCAACCAAAGCGGTTATTCGTGGGATATCGGGGGCTGTGTGGGCGAGCGTGTCGGGCGACGGGTTTGCCGGCGTGATCTCGGGGGATGGCGACTTGCGGCCATAGCCGTTGCGGCTGTTCTCCGCCTCCGCTTCGTCACTCAGATGGTAATCCATCTCCGCGCTGAGGGCCCGCTCCGCCAGGGCCTTCTTCAGCGCGTTCACCAGATCCCCGGAATTCAGCGCTGCCGCCGCGTCTCCCCCAGCCAGAAGCTGGTCCAGCAATTCGTCCGGGATCGCCGGCGCTCTCCGTCGTGCCATATTATGGGTCTTCCTTTCTACCCACTATGCCACTCACACACGAAATTCAGGACACTGCCGTCGTAGATGCCGCGCGTGCAGGCCCCCTTGAAGAACGCGAAGGCACGATCGTGCGCGTCAAACACCATCTCCTGGGTTTCTCGGGGATAGGCGCGCACAAACAGCATCCGGCTGTGGTAGAGCCGCACATGGGCGACTTTGATGACGGTGGTGACACCGCCGATGACGACGACTTCATGGCTCCAGTCAAACTGGTACGCCTCACCCGGCACGAACGCTTCCGCCGTCGCCGCACCGCGCTCCGCCTGCCAGGCGCGCGCGTAGCGGCGCACCGCATCGTAGCCGCCGTCGTAACCGCGACCGCGTAGTTCCTCGAACAGCCGGATCAGCGTAAGTCGATCACGCGCCGGCTTGCGCTCGTTCGACAGCAGCAACTCGTCAAGCTCTGCCCGCCACGGCCCGATCTTCGGCAAAGGCTGCGTCGTGCGTTGGTATTGGAACTCGGTCGCACCCGTCCGGGTGACCTTGCGGACGACCTTCCGTGAAACCTTCAAATCCCGGCAAAACGACCTGAACGACTTCCGCTGACCAAAATAAGCCCGCCGAATCTTCGCAATCGTCTCCACCACCAGCATCCCAGAACCGGCCCCCATATCGTCCATGGAAGCCATTGTGGACCCCGCGTCCCCAGGGTCCCGATTCGATGCCGATCACCCCAAAAACCGGGTCCTTATTCCATGCCGAATCCCAGACAGCCTCACGGACTGGCGCCGTATCGCAACCCGCTACGACCGCTGCGCCCACACTTTCTTCTCCGCCATCTGTCTCATAGCAACCGTCACCTTCTGGCTCCCATAGTGAGTCCTGAGCCTAGCACTACAGTTGCAGTTTTGATTTAAGGTGAGCACGCGTGGATGTGGCTTGTTTAATCAACGAAACTTGCCTATCCGGTTGACTCCCATACCTACTAGATCTAGTGTTGGGCATGGATGTCCTGGCCCGTGAAGACCTGCCGTTCCCGCAGTCTCTGCCGGAATTCCAGCGTATTTTCCCGAACGACGCGGCCTGTGCCGCCTATCTCGAAAGCGCCCGCTGGAATGGAGGGTTCGCCTGCCCAAGGTGCGGCGTCGTTGGCGAGCCGTTCCGTTTCGAGGCGCGCCCGGGCGTTCTGCGCTGCCGGGCCTGTCGCAAAGACGTAAGCCTGATGGCTGGGACCGTTATGGAACGCAGTCACACGCCGCTGTCGACTTGGTTCTGGGCGGCTTACTTGATCGCCAGCCAGACGCCCGGAATGTCGGCCGTCCAATTTCAGCGGCAACTCGGCCTGTCGCGCTACGAGACCGCCTTCGGCATCCTTCATAAGCTGCGCGCCGGGATGGTGCGCCCCGAGCGCGACAAGATTGGCGACACGCCGCAAGAACACGTCGAAGTGGATGAAACGTGGGTTGGAGGACGAACCCGAGGCGATGGACGGGGTGTCCATCACAAGGTTCTCGTCGCCTGTGCCGTGGAGGTGCGCCACCGGAAACCGGGAACCAAGCTCGACAATCGGAAAGACGGTCGCTACGCGGGACGCGTTCGTCTCGCTGTTGTCCCCGACCGTAGCGCCAATTCGCTCTGCGGATTCGTCGAAAACGCCGTTGCTCCCGGATCACTGATCGTTACCGACGACTGGAGCGGCTATGCCGGTCTCGGAAGGCGCGGGTTCGACCACCATGCAATCGCCGAATGCGGCGACCCGGAGGTGGCAGAAGAATTCCTGCCGATCGTCCACTTGGTCTTTACCAACCTGAAGACCTGGATCAACGGCATCCATCACGGGGTCAGCGCCAAACATCTACAAGCCTACCTCAATGAATTCACGTTTCGGTTCAACCGGCGCCTCTATCCCTTCAACGCGTTCCGCTCGCTGCTCGGAATCGCGGGTAGGGCAGCCGCACCAACCTTTGACGAGCTTTATTCCGGGGAATGGACACACCCTACATTTAGTGGGTGTGGGTAACAACCGGATAGGCAAGCAACGAAATTCATAGAGATTATTTTTATTTATGTCATAAGTTATTATATATAATAACACAAAATAATAAATGATAAAACATGCAATATATTCTGAAATACGTTATGCGGTGTTAGTGAAAATTGGGATATCACTGATGTTGAAGAAAATGCGGCACCAAATCGCTGTATTGGCTGCTGTCATCGTCGGACTCACGAGTTCTGCGTATGCGAACGGCTTTGGTACCGATTCGCCGTATCAACTCCCAACGCCAGCCGATCTTGCTAATCTTGGCGCGGTGGAAAGCATCATTCTCCAAAAGCAGGCAGGCATGTATCATGCGCCGGTCAATAATTCATACAGTACAACAAACATTGCCAAGCAAACAAACTGTAACGTTGCGCCGACAACCTACGGAAATTCGGGCACGACCTCCGCGACTGCCGGCTCCCCGAGTACGCTCGGGGCCGCGCCGAGTGCGATAGGCAATTCTAGTTCAACTCAGTCATCTCTGTCGGCATCAACGGCAGGAACGCCGCTGACCACGACGGGGCAAACGAATAGCGGTGCTGTAGGGACCGTTCTGAACGGTTCGACGAGCACGTCAATCAGCGGAACGTATTCTCAGGCACTCAACAATACCCAAACCAATGGCGGGACGCAGAGTGCGTCGGTCAGTAACAGTACCGCATGTTCTGTTGGAACTGGATCGTTGAACTAGCCATGACCCAGATAATTCCTCACCGCCTTTTCCCCCTGCAGCGTCGGGTCATGGATCTGATGCCCCAACCTCGCCAGGCCATCCGGCGTTCACCGCGCAGCTACATGCTGCGCAGCACGGCATTGCTGGTGCTCGCCAGTCAGGTGCTGGCCGGTTGCGCGTCAATCGGCATGCAGCGCGTCGAGCCTGGTGAAGCACCGATCGTGCTGGGGCCAAAGGTCAGATACAATCTGACCCCGATCGATCCTGCTTTCGCTTGTCTTGCTGACGAAATCGTCCGTGACCATAAGCCGCGCCTGACCTTCGCCGTCGGAGACGTCAAAGACTATACCGGCCGCTACAACATCAACGAAGGCAATGCCATCACGCAGGGTGGCTCGCTCATGGTTGAAACAGCCCTGGGTCATCTCGGCAACGCCATCATGCAGGTCGAACGGGTCGATCCGCACATCACCCAGATGGAGCTTGGCTATACCAACCAGCGCGAGCTGGGGGACGGCCGCCTGCACGTATTGCAGCCGGGCCCGCACGCCGTGCCTTGGATGCCGTATTATGGTGGAACGATCCTCCGGTCCCAGTATTATATCATCGGGGGCATTACCGAGCTGAATTACAATATTCAAAGCGGCGGGGTGCAGGTCATGCAGAACCTGTCCGGCCCCTCGGCTACCACCTTTACCGAGAATGTCGCGATCGATCTCGAGCTGGTCGATACCCAGACAACGCAGATCGTCAAAACCGTCAGCCTGGAGAAGCAGATCGTCGGCTATCAGGTGAGCGCCGGGATATTCAGGTTCTTCGGCAGCAATCTGTGGGATGTCAATATTGGCGCAAAAAATCAGGAGCCTTTGGAACTGGGTGTTCGAACTACCTTGGAACAAGGCACGCTTGATCTGGTGGCGGCGGCCGAACATCTGAGTCCGCTTCCCTGTCTGCAGAAAGTCCGCGATGCAATCTCAGAGAAGACCGCCAGCCAGCTTCGCAAGACGCCCAACCATGTAAAGCTCATCCAGCCGCCTGTCCCACCGGGCGTACAGCAACCGATTGCCAAGCCACTTCCAGGTAGTGCCGGATCGCCCATGAAGTTGAGCTTCGATTTCGGCTCGGCGGCGATCCCCGCCGGGGATGGTGGCTTGTTGACCCGGATCGCTCAGATGGCGGCAAAAAATCCTGTAAGCGTCGAGTTGGTCGCGCCAGCTAATGAGAATTGGTCGCCCTCTAAGCGCTATGCTCTGGTGAAGGCAAGGATTGCCGCGTTGCAATCAGGGCTTGCGGCGCACGGCATGACAGCGCCGGTGATCACCGTCCAATGGGCGCCATCCGATACAGATAGTGCCATTTATCAGGATGGATCAGGTACACAAAAGGTCGCAGTGGTTACGATTAAATAACACAAATTTTTATACAAAAAAAACCTGAGGTTGGTTTTTTTTGGATTGGATGAAAATACTGTCATAAATGAATCTCACGCAAACGTATTTTTTTTGGAACAGGAGTAAGCTTTGAAAAATGCAAAGCTAAGAAGGCGCCTTTATGGAACGACGGCTGCAAGCGTATTATTGCTCGGTGTCGTGTATGGCGGTGAAGTCTTGGCGCAGACTGCCACGACCACCGTTGGGACTACAGTGACGACGAGTGGTGTCGTCGCAGGTCAGGGGGCGGCAACCGGCAATGTTGCTAACTATTTCCAGGCGCAAAATACGCCGTCTTCGACCGCAACGTCGAACCTGGCAATTACGGCAAACGCAACCAACCTGACCGCAGGGCAGACCTTTACGGGTACAGGTGGCACCGGTACTGTTTCTAATTCCTCAACCACCACCGCCAACACGATTAGTGCCGTTGCCACCGGAAACACGCTGGCCAATACAGTTGATTTGGCTACGATCGGCGGCACGACTGCGGGGACGACGGGGAATGGGTTGTCGGTCCTGGCCCAGGAGGCCAATAACGCGACCACGCAAGCTAGTCCGGGGACGGGGACCAATTATGTTGCCGTAAATGCAACGGTATCCAGCAATACGCTGCAAAACGTTTCTACCGATGTCGTAAGCGGCTCCAGCCTCACGCAGAGCGCAAACGCGATCTCCTCGTCGGCCACAGGAAACGCCAGCAATACCACGGTGAGCGGCGCCGTTCCCGTGACATATGTTGGACAGGGTGCGGCAGGTAGCTCTACTCTAAATCTCGGCACCCCGGCGACCAATGCCCTCGATGCATCTGCGAATATTGCCCTGAGCAATGCGCAGGCCAATAATTCGATTGCCACGACAAGTGGTGCCTCGACGACCGGCAACACTGTCAACCTCGCAGTAAACTCATCTGCAGGAGCAACTGCGCAGACTCCGTCCCTTACCGTGGTGCAGACCAATAATACGGTATCGGCTGCGTATGTGGGCAATACAGCAACGAGCACCCTGTCCGTTGCGTCGGGCTCCGCCCCGAGCCTAGACGGCAGCGCATTGGTCAGCAATCTGCAGACCAACAGCCAGACCGCGGCGCCGACAACAGTCACTCCCTTGAGTGAGGCGTCGAGCAATACTATCAGTGCGACGGTTGCGTCTGGCGCTACAACCAACAATCCGATCACGCTGTCCAATGGGAGCCTGACTCAGTCCGGCAATGCCATTACGGGAAGCGCAACCGGAAACACCGCGACAAACGTTGCTGAACTCGCCGGTACCATGAACCTGGCTGGGGCAACGACCACGCAGACCAACACCTCCGTTGCTGCGGCTGGACCGACAAACACGCTGCAGGCGGATTTCGGTATCGCTAGCCTGCAGTCCCAGGTGAATTCAGTTGCCGGCCAGACTTCGGTGACGAGCAATACCATTGAGACGGTTGCGCAGAACGTCAGCGGATCGACGGTCAGCGGAACCTCCAACAGCATCAACGCGACGGCAACGAACAACAGTGTTTCCAATACCGTCACGGTTCCGAGCTCGGGCAGCAATGCCGCCACGATCGACGGCCTGCTGGGGATCAACAGCCTGCAGACCGCGACCGGATCGGCTGTGAATTCGAAAAACTCCGGCAACACGATCTCGCTGACTGCTGGCACCGACGGCACGTCGACTGCATCGTCGACGGCAACGGTGACCAATTCGACGCTGGCGCTCACGGGTAACGGAACGAGTGCAACGGCAATTGGCAACAACGCCACGAGCGCGACCGGCGGTGCAGGAAATGCACTGACAGTCAGTGGCACCAACGTGAATGCTTACCCGAATGGCGGCGCCGCCGCGCTGGCCGGCCTCACATATGATGGGTCAACGCTGACTTCGGCGGCCGGTCTGTCTGTCGGGAACAACCAGAATTCCAGCACCTCTGCAGTCACGGCGACCAATCAGAACAACGCGGTTACCCTGACGGCCAATGGCACGACGCTGAGCGGCGATACGCTGTCCCTGTCGGGCGCTGCTGGAACCTACACGGCCCAGGCGATCGCACAGAGCAATAATGCGGCGAACGCACTGACCGTGAATGCAGACCAGCTGGCTGGATCCGCCGGCCTTGCGAGCGTTCAGACTGACGCCAGTGGCGCAACGTCGACGCTGTCAAACCCGACTGTCGAAATTGCCGCCAACACCACGGCGAATAATGCAATCCAGAACTCCTCGATCACACTTGGCGGGACGAACGGGAATGTTCTGCGGTCTCTGGCATATGGCAACGCCAACTCCAACACGCTGAATGCCACCTCGACCGGTCTCAACATCTATGCGCCGACGGCCCCTGCGACGGCCGTTTCCCTAGCGTCTGGCACCAATAGCGCGGATGCCGCGCTGGCATTGTTCAATAGCCAGGCCGAAACGGCGAATGTCTCGGCCGGCGCATCGACGACGACCCCGCTGAGCATCACCCTTGGTTCGGGCAATGTTAGCAATTCGACGGTCAGCAACACGAATAATCAGTTCGTGGCAGCGGGCTATGGCAACCAGACCAGCAACGTTGCAAACGTGTCGGTGACCGATCTGGCGCAGCCGACCGCTGGCGCAACACCGGCGGCAGCCTTCCTGCCCGTGGCGACGGTTGCCAATACCTCGTCGCTGAGCGGTACGGTGACCAGCACCGTCACCGGTGCCTCCGCGACCAATGGTCTGTTTGATCTCACGACCGCCGCAGGAGCGGGCACGGTCAACGGATCGACCCTGAGCGTGAATGGTAACGCCTCGCTTGCCCAGGCCACAGGCAACCTCGCCTCGGCCAATAATCTGACGGTCACCGGCACAAACCTGGTCGATGCAAGTCAGACCGCCGCGGCGCCGACCACTGCACCTGTTTCGTATAACGGAACCACGGCGTCGGTGAACACAGGCTTCAGCGTGGTCAACACGCAGACGGCCTCTGCAACCGTCTCGGCAACCCAGTCGAAGACTGGCGCGTACCTCAGCCTCGGTGGCACGGGTGCGGTTTCGAGCGCGACCCTGCAGGCTCAGGGCAACAACTTCAATGCCGCGGCGACAACCAACAGCGCGTCGAACAATCTGGTGGTCGGCACCGCCGCTACACCGGTTGCGGTTCTCACCAGCTCTGTTGGTGGGCTGAATGTCCAGAATATCACTAGTGGCGGTGGTACGTCGGCGACTATCGGCAATGCCGGTTCGCCTGCCGTTACGTCTACTGCGCCTATCAGTGGGACATACACCGGCACCTCGATTACACCTACAGCCAACACTCTTACTGTTCCCGCTGGCCAGACGCTCACGTTTAGCAGTACGGGAACCGGCCTTACGGCGGCGCAATTGGCCTCTGTAATTTCGGCGTCTGGCACCGGTACTGTCAGCTATTCGGGTAGCACCGTGACGCTGACTTCAGGAACGTCTGCGTCTACGTTCTCATTCCCGACGGGAACAACATTTACTATTAATACTGGGGCGAATACAGTATCAACTGCAGGAACCATTACTGTTCCGGCCCTCAACACGACGCCATTTGCGAATATTCAGACAGGTGGCAATCTGACCAACAGCACCCTGTCGGTGACAGGCAACAACTACGGTGCGGTCGCACAGGGTAACGTCGGCAACACCACGGTCGCGGTGACGGCGGATACCGTGAATGGTGGCGCCCTTGCGGGAACCAAGAGCAGCGCAACCGTTGCGTCTACCACCTCTCAAACCGCCACGGCCGACCTGTCGGCGGTGAACGCGCAGAGCAATGCCTCGGCCACAACGGCCAGCGCATACGGTGGAGCGCAGATTACCAGCTCCGCGACCTCGCCGACGATTTCCGGGTCGACCCTCAGCGTGTCCAACAATGCGCTGAACGCTACGGCACAGGCGAATACCGCGACGACCGCGCTGACGGTGAATGGCACGATCTCGCAGAATTCACAGGGTACTTATGCGGCTTCGGGCGCATTGATCTCCAGCCAGAATGCAACCGGTGACGTGACTGCAACCGCGGGTACGGTGGCCACCAGCAGCACGACATCGTCGTCGGTTGGTCAGACCATCAGTGCGCCGGGCGCCATTGGCAGCAACTCCAGCCTGGCACTGAACGGTAACACGACCACTGCTACGGCAAATGCCAACAGCGCCAACAACACGCTGACGGCAAGCGCGACGACCCTCGACAATGCCACCACTGCTGCGGCATCGATCACGACCAATCTCCAGACTGTGAATGCGGCGTATGCCTTGAATAATACGCAGACATCGTCCGGTGCGACCAATGGTGTGACCGCCCAGGCCAATAGCAATGTCTACAACAACGACACAGCCGGTAGCTCCGGTCTGCAGAGCAGCACTGCCGTCCTGAATGGCAACACGACGACGGCTAGCGCTATCGCCAATACCGCATCGAACACGCTCAATCTGGGCGGCTCGACGGTGAACGCACCTGCAGCCATCCTCAACAACCAGACGAACAGCGACTCGGTTGCTGCGGCAGGCACCTCGAACGTCCAGTTCAGCCTGACCGGCAGCTCTGCCACTACCGCTGCGGCGTCCGGATCGTCGATTGCGGTGACCAACAATGCACTGAATGTGCAGGCCGCAGGCAACTCCGCCGTGAATGCTCTGAACGCTCTGCCGACGGCCAACTTTGGTACACAGGCAGCCGGCGCTTCGGCTGGGGGCACAACTCCTGTGACGGCGCAGTACGTGGCGCTGAACTCGCAGACCAATAGCGGGTCCGTCAGTGCAACCAGTGCTGCATTCGGTGCCACTGCGCCTACCAGCCAGTTCAGCGTGGCTCTGAACGGGGCTGCTAGCGGTACGGCGCAAGTCCAGAACACCAGCGTGACCATGACGGGTAATGCCGTCAACGTGAACGCCTTCGGTAACTCTGCACAAAACACGCTGACCCTTTCCGGGCTGAACAGCGGCAATGCCACCAATGCATTGCAGAATGCACAGTCCAATACGGGTAACGTGACTGCTACCGCCTCCTATAACGCATTTGGCGCAACCACCACCGCGCCTGGTGCGATCGGCAGCACCGTGAATGTTGGCAACAACAGCATCATTGCCCGCGCAACAGGCAATAGTGCGATCAACACGGTTGTTGCTCACTAATTGTCCCAGAGCTCTCTCGGAGGGGAAGCATTTGCTTCCCCTCTTTTTTACTCGTAAGGTCTTGGAGTTAATCGATGAATTGGCGTTCTTCTTGTCTCGTTAAGGCCACTACGATCGCGCTTGCCTGCGGCTGGCTGGCTTCGCACGCTGCCCAGGCAGCAGACGCCAAGGGCAATTTCGCGGTGAATGGTATCGGAGCGACGTCATGCGCAGAGACCGTTGGGGCCATTCAGCATGGCCACGCCGCTGTGCGCGCGGAATTATCGAGCTGGCTGATGGGATACATCACGGCTCTCAACCGCGTCGATCACAATACCTTTGACATTATGGCGATACAGTCACCCGTTGCAGTTACCAACCTTGTCTTGAATGTTTGTGCAAAAAACAATAAAGATAATGTAGAGGCTGTAACAAACGCAATTATAAACTCGCTTTCTTCCATCAAGCTGATCAAATCATCACCACTTTTGACTGTTGTTTTTGATGGAAAATATGTAAAAATCCGAAAAAATACACTGAAAGATCTCCAGAAATTTCTGAAGAAACATAAATTCCTTAATGGTCCGGCTGATGGAAATTACGGAACAGAAACGCAGGTAGCCATCAAATTATTCCAGACCCGGGAAAAACTTTCAGTTAACTCGCTGCCAGATGCACAAACAATCATTCAGGCGCTTATTTTGCCTAGAATTCAAAAATAATTATAAATCCTTTGGGAGTGACTCACGATAGTACTTCCGCGACGTGGAACGATGTGATTCAAGCCAGTATTCCTTGGGAGGTTCACCTTGCCGCGTCCGATATCCCTTCGTACTGATTTTGACGCTGCTACCCTTCGTCGCCTGGCGCGGCGCAGCCAGGAGGTGGCTCAGGCCCGTCGGCTGTTGGCTCTTGCAGCGATCTACGACGGCTGTACGCGCTCGGAGGCGGCGCGGCTGGGCCACGTCACACGGCAGATTGTGAGGGACTGGGTGATCCGGTTCAACGCCGAGGGGCCGGATGGGTTGCGCGACCGCAAGGCGTCAGGACCGACGCCGCGGCTGACCGATGTGCATCGCCAGGCGCTGGCCACACAGATTGACCATGGCCCGAACCCTGCGGTCCATGGCGTCGTGCAGTGGCGGCTGTGCGACCTCCGCCAGTGGCTTTGGGAGGAGTTCCGTGTCTTGGTCTCGCGCCAGACACTGAGCCGGGTAGTCCGCGCAATGGGCTACCATAGGCTCTCGGCCCGACCGAGTGGTGAGGCGAAGCCGGCCGAGTGTGGTGCCGCATCCGGGAAAGGGACAAAATCGTCATCCATCCCGCTACCCATGCGCGGCCGGCGCGACATCTGGCGTCATCCATAGCCGGAGACGGCAAGCCGTGCGCTCGTCCTGGTCCGAAGTAACGAAACGTTCCGCGCTGTAGCATAAGCGGCCAAAGTGAGAACGCTGACTGGTTGAGTGTTGATTTCCACTGATAAGTGTTGGGACGGAACGGCCCACGGCATCGGATGTGCCAAGATGAGGTCGCTCAATTGACCATCATGAAAGGGCCGTTCCGATGGAA
>NZ_AFPR01000011.1:0-6998 GCF_000219295.1 Acidiphilium sp. PM | reverse complement strand
CTGCGCGGGATCGACGCGCTGGGTGCGGGCGATGCGAAGCTGCTCGCGTCCGGCGCCGCCTGGCTGCCGCCCGCCGCCCTGCCCTGGGCGGTGGTGATCGCAGGGCTTGCCGGGCTGGCCGGGTTCGCCGCCTGGGCTGTGCTGCGCGCGGAGGCCGGCGGCGCGCCGCTCGCGCGGCAGAAGCTGCCGTTCGGCCCTGCGCTGGCATTCGGCCTGCTGGTGGTGCGGCTTGCGGCATGAATTGTCATCAAAGAAACATCAATCAATAACACACGAAAATTTTATTGCACGTAAAGTTGATCGTGTCGGGCGGCAAATATCGTCCGCGCTGATGTTCATTCTCAGACATGGAGATACCGATGCACGCCAGAAGGGCGGCCACGGCTTTGCGTACTCTTTTGCTTGCGGGTTCGGCGATGATCGCCGTCGCGGCGACCACGGGTTCAGGGCGCGCTGCCCCGGCGACCATCACCTCCAGCGGTCAGTATCTGACGCCGGCGGCGGCGCCGGGAGCGGTGTTCACCGCCCTCAATCCCGGCCTTGCCGACAATCCGTCCTATGTCGCCGGGCAGGCGATCAGCACCGCCGTCAGCCCCGATGGCAAGACGCTGCTGGTGCTGACGAGCGGTTATAACCTCGTGAACGACGCGAGCGGCAAGGTGATCCCGGCGGATTCGGAAGAGTATGTCTTCGTCTATGACATCTCGAACGACAAGCCGGTGCAGAAGCAGGTCCTCAAGGTGCCGAACACCTGGGCCGGCATCTCGTTCAGCCCGGATGGCCAGCATTTCTACGTCTCGGGCGGCGTTGACGACGACGTTCACACCTATGCGCTCGGCGCCAGCGGCTGGGCCGAAATCGGCACGCCGTTCGCGCTCGGCCATACGGCGGTCGCGGGCAATCCGCTGAGCCAGGGTGGCGTCGGCTTCCTGGTGAAGCCGCAGGCGGCGGGCCTTGCCACCACGGCGGACGGCAAGTCGCTGCTGGTCGCCAATTTCTATAACGACAGCCTGTCGATCGTGCCGCTGTCGGGCGGCGTTCCCGGCGGAGCGGCGACCGAGGTGCAGCTGCGCCCCGGCGTGATCAACGCCGCGCAGGATGGCGTTGCGGGCGGCGAATATCCGTTCTGGGTCGTCGCCAACGGCAATTCGACCGCCTATGTCTCGAGCGAGCGGGATCGCGAGGTCGATGTCGTCTCGCTGACCGGCACGCCGCAGGTGACCGCGCGCATCAAGGTTGCGGGCAATCCGAACCGGATGGTGCTGAGCGCCGACGGCAAGTATCTCTACGTCGCGTGCGATAACGAGGCGGATGTGGAGGTGATTGCCACCGCGTCCAACACGGTGGTGGACACGATCCGCACCACCGCGCCGTCGTCTTATGTGGGCATGCCGAAATATTTCCACGGCACCGCGCCGAACTCGCTCGCCTTGTCGCGGGACGGCACGCGGCTCTACGTGACCAATGGCGGCACCAACTCGGTCGCGGTGATCGCGCTCAACACGGCGAAGCCGGAAGTCATCGGCCTGCTGCCGACCGGGTATTATCCGAACAGCGTCAGCGTCAGCCCCGATGGCAAGATGCTGTATGTGGTCAACGGGAAGAGCATGCCGGGGCCCAATCCGTGCAACGAGAAGCTCGCGGCCGACGTGCCGGCGAGCTGCACGCCGCTGCAGCACTATAACCAGTATATCCTCCAGCTTTCCAAGGCCGGCTTCCTGACGATGCCGGTGCCGGCGACCGAGGAGATGGAGGAGCTGACGCGGCTCGTTGCGCACAACAACCATTTCTCGTTCCACGAGAGCGCGCGCGACCGCTCGATGATGGCGTTCCTGCACCGCCACATCAAGCACATCATCTACATCATCCGCGAGAACCGCACCTATGACCAGATCCTCGGCGATCTCGGCGAGGGCAATGGCGATCCCGCGCTGGCGGAGTTCGGCAAGACCTATACGCCGAACGTGCATCGCGTCGCGTGGAACTTCGTCGATCTCGACAATTTCTACGATACCGCCGAGGTGAGCGGCAATGGCTGGCCCTGGAGCACCTCGGCCCGCGAGTCCGATTACGGCACCAAGGCGCTGCCGGTGAACTATGCCGGGCGTGGCCTGTCGTATGACTGGGAGGGCACCAATCGCAACGTCAATGTCGGCATCGCATCGCTCGCCGGCCGCAAGGCGGCCAACCCGCTCTATCCGGACGATCCCAACCTGCTGCCCGGCACCGGCAACGTCGCCGCGCCGGATGGGCCGCACGGCCAGGTGCAGCGGGGCTATCTGTGGGATGCGGCGCTGCGCGCGGGGCTGAGCATCCGCAATTACGGCTTCTTCATCGATCTCGGCCGCTACAACCTCTCGGGCGCGCTGGCGAAATACGGCATCCCCGAGATCAACGACGCCTACGCCCAGAAGATCAAGGTCGCCTATGCGACCAACCCCGACCTCGCGCCCTTTACCGATCCGTATTTCCGCGGGTTCGACAACACGATCGCCGATTACTACCGCGAGCAGGAATGGAGCCGCGAGTTCACCAACTATGTGCGGCACCACGACCTGCCCTCGCTCGAACTGGTGCGGCTGATGCACGACCACACCGGCAACTTCACCACCGCGCAGAACGGCGTGAACACGCCGGGCCTGCAGATTGCCGACAACGACTATGCGGTGGGCAAGCTGATCCAGACCGTCGCGCATTCGCCCTATGCTTCCTCGACCCTGATCTTCATCGTCGAGGACGACGCGCAGGACGGGCCGGATCATGTCGACGGGCATCGCAGCGAGGCCTTCGTGGTTGGGCCCTATGTGCGCCATCATGCCGTGGTTTCGGCGCGCTACAGCACGGTGAACATGATCCGCACGATGGAGGACATTCTCGGCATCGGGCCGATGACGCTGAACGACGCCTATGAACGGCCGATGACGGCGGTCTTCAGCCGCGACGACCGGAAGTGGACCTTCAACGCCGCCGTGCCGCAGCCGCTGAGCGCGACGACGCTGCCGATCAAGGCGCAGACGCAGGACGAGCCGGAGTGGCAGCCGCTGCACAACGCCGCCTGGTGGGCGAAGAAGACCAAGGGGTATGACTGGCGCAAGGAAGACGCCATCCCTGCCGTCGCCTACGACCACATCCTCTGGGAGGGCATGATGCCCGGCAAGCCCTATCCGACCGAGCGCAACGGCCGCGACTATTCGCGGTAACGCCTGAACCCGGGGTGGCGGCCGCTGCGCCGCCGCCCTGACCCCACGACGACGCAACCGGCCGGAGCAGAGCGCTCCGGCCGGTTTTCTTGTGGGTGGCGGTGGCCGGTCGGGCGGAGAGGCTCGCCCCCAGGCAGGGTTTGGCTGGCGCTGCGGCGTCCGTCCGGGTCAGGATGTCCGGCCTTTTCCGGCCGGGCCGGGTCGCGGGGCTGACACCGGCCGCAAAAAAATCCGCCCGGATCCTGCCGGACCGAGGCGGGGTTGCGGGAGAGAAGAGGCGGATCAGAACGTCATCCTGACGCCGCCATAGCCGGCGATCGGGCGGCCGGGATTGGCGGTGCGCGGATCGGTGACGCCGCCGGGGACGAAATTCCACGGCACGTCGGAGACCGGGCCGAACCCGCCATAGGTCTGGTAGGAGCGGTTTGTCACGTTATCGACCATGGCGAAGACGGTGACGCGCGGAGTGAGCTTGTAGGAGGCATAGACGTTGAACACCGCGTAGCCGCCAACGGGTTTCGTCAGGTTCGCCTCGTCGCCGAAGCGGTACTGGCTCGATTGCAGGATCGCGGTAGTGCCGAGCAGCAGACGTTCGGTGAGCTGGTAGGACAGGTCGATCGTGCCGCGATTGGCCGGGATGCCGGGGATGCGGTCGCCGGGGACGACGTGGATCTCGCCGTTCGCATCGGCGGCGGGGTTGGAGGGGCTGTTCAGTGTCAGCGCGTTCTGGAACGTCGCGTCGATATGCGCGAAGCCCAGGCGCAGGTTCAGCCTCGGCGTCGCGTAGACGAGATTGGCCTCGATTCCCTGACGGCGCGTGTTGCCGCTGTTGGTGTAGTATTGGAGATTGGGGTTGTAGAGGGTCGACTGATAAATGATGTCATCGTGAACGTCGGTGCGGAAAAGGTCGACGTTCCAGCGCAGCGTGCCGCCGGCGAAGCGGGCGAGGTGGAAGCGGGCGCCGAGTTCGAAGGTGCGGGCGACGACCTGTTTCAGGTTCGGATCGCCGACGAAGAAGTTCAGCAGCGAGCACGGGTTGGCGGCGCTGGCGCAGGAGAGTTCGGTTGGCGTCGGGTTGCGGTTGGTCTCGTCGACGCTGCCATAGAGGTCGAGCGTCTTGAGCGCGTGCCAGGTCAGGCCGATTTGCGGGTTGAACCGGTCATAGGCGTGATGGCCGGAGACCGGGCCGCCGAGCTTGTCCGCGAGGTCGATCTCGGCATTGTTGAAGCGCCCGGCGAGGGTGAGGTCGAGCCGGGGCGCGAGGGTGAAGACGTCGTTGAAGAAGAGGCCGAAATAGCGCGTCGTCGTGGCGACCTGCACCGGGTTGACGCCATCGGCCGGCTGGTCGACCGTCACCCCCGGGCCGATAAAGAGATGCGTCACCGGTGTGATGCCGCCGATCTGGGTGAAGGCGTTGAACATCGTGTTCGAGCCGTCGAAGCTCGCGCCGATCGTCAGGTGGTTGGGGTGGCGCAGCAGCCGGCTGTCGTTGATGAGCTGCACCGAGGCGCCATAGGCCTGCTGGTCGATCCCTTCATTGACGAGGCCGGAATAGATCCCGCCATTGAGAAAGTCGGGCACCGCCGCACCGCCACGCGTCGTCACCACGTCGCTCGTGCCGGCGTTGCAGAGGATGCCGGGCTGGCCGGGGCAGGCGGCGAGTTCTTCCGTCACGCCGTTCGGCAGGCGCTGCGAGAGATCGGCGAAATAGGCCAGCGCGTCGAGCGCGGTGTCGCCGTTCAGCGCGTAGCGCGCGGTGGCGCGGGTGGCGATGTATTTGTTGTAGACGGTGTTGGGGCCGGAGAAGATGCTGGCGATGTCGTAGTTCAGCGCCTGCACCGGGGTTGCGCCGGGATTGCCGAGCGCGTTGTCGGCGGCGATGACGCCGAGATGCAGTTCGGTGCGCGCGTTGCGCCAGCCGAGATCGGCATAGATCCGGGCGAGGCGGGAGGTCTGGGTCTGGCGGAAGCCGGAATCGTGGATCACGTCGGCGGCGAGATAGGCGGCGGTGCCGCCATGATGCACGCCATATTCGAGGCTGCCCGCCATCCTGCCATAGGAGCCGCCGGAGAGCGTGACCACGCCGCCCGGCGCGGTGAAGCCGTTCTTGAGCGTGACATCGAGCGCGCCGCCGAGCGCGTTCAGCCCGAAGGCGGGGTTGGCCGGCTGGAGGCTGGCGCTGCGGATCGCCTCGGGCGGGATCAGGTCCCAGTTCACCGTGTCGCCGAACGGATCGTTGAAGCGCATGCCGTCGAGATAGACGGCGACGCCCTCCGCCGTGCCGGTGACCGGCGAGGCGGTGAAGCCGTGGAAGTTGATGTCCGGCTGGAACGAGTTGCCATCGACATCGTTGATCGAGGCGCTCGGCACCGCGGCGAGGATGGCGCCGGTCAGGCTCGGAATCCCGGTGCGGTCGATCTCGGCCGGGCCGAGCACATGGGTGGCCTGGGGCAGCCTGTCGCGGCTGATCGCCGAGCCGGGCAGGGGGGTTGCGGCGATGACGTTAACGCGTGGCACCCGCACGATGGATGCGGAAGGCACGACCTGGGCAAGGGCCGCCGGCGCGAAGGCGCCGAGCAAAGGGAGGCAGAACGTCAGGCGGCGGATCATGCGGTGGCACTCCGATGTCTGCGACAATCCGAATGATCCGGGCGCATCTCGCCGGTCAGTCGGGATGGCGATGGAACGGTGAAGACCGCACCGCCACCTCCTCCGCGATTCCGGGACGCGGCAGCACGTCAATCAATTTTTAGTTATCAGCCCGTACCTGTGCCAGCACTGAGCGCGTCACGCACAGCGAATATAATTAATTCTTCACTCGGATCGCCGCGGCTCAGCCATCGTGGACGTCCAACGCAGATGGCGTCCGCTTATGGAATGCCTCGAAGAACCGTGCAGGGGAGACAGGGAGCTGATAGCCCACGCGGCAATGCGCGGTATCGTTCGCGGCGGGGTAGTCCTTGAAGGCGTTGAGCAGGAAAATGATGCGCTCCATGGCATCGGCATATTCTTCCTCGACGCGAGGTCCGATGATCTCAGGAGATATGGGGATCATGGACATGCTCCTCTATTGCCAAAGCTGACTGCCGATGGGGGGAGTGAAACCTGAGAACCGCCGCCGGTCATGAGCAGCTTTCCTTCATCCACGCCACCCGCGCCATTATCAGCCCCCGGCACAGCTTGCACCGCCGCGACAACCACGAATATCCCTGCCAGCAGGGCCAGGTTTTGCCGGGTGATGAAAGCCTCGAACTGCGCCCGCGCGGCGGCACCCAGATGGGCGGGCACGGTCTGGAACATGGCGATGATCTTATGCCGGATGGTCCATTGCGCCACGGGCATTGCCACCGGTGGCGGGGCAGGTGAGGCTGCCGGGGCCATCGCGTCCGTGCCCAACGTCCACACGTCCTGAAGCCAGAAGGGCGCGAGCATGGTGCTTTGCGCCTCACGCCGCAGCCAGTCCAGCAGTTGCCGGTCGGTTAGCCTGCTGCCGCCGCCGCCCAGCAGGATGTTGTAGAGATCCCGAATCTGAGCGGCGCAGTGCCAATCGAGTTTACGGAGGTTGTTAAGTTCATAAGCCCGCGCGCCACGCCCAAAATACCAGTTTTGGTAGATCTGAAACCGCCGCATGGAAAGGACTCACCGCTTTGCGGACGAATCAGCAGCGTTCCGGTGGGCAACCGAATCTTCAGGAACGGATGCGGCGGGAAGTAGCTGAACGTTTCCGGTGTCCGCTTTTGTTCCGCATCGGTGCTCATGACGAAGTCGTGTCATGGCGCTACCCGAGGCTCAATCAAT
>NZ_AFPR01000012.1:0-3257 GCF_000219295.1 Acidiphilium sp. PM | reverse complement strand
CGTGCCGAGCGCTGTGCGACCATCCGCCTGACACCCGCGAATGTCGATGCGCCCTATATCGTGCTGGACTGGTCGGATGCGCGCTGTGGCTGAACCCGCCTCAGCGGTTGCAGATCATCCCCGGCGCACCCGGCGCCGCGGTCACGTCCTTCGGCCCTTTCGAGCACAAATCATAGGCAAGCCCCGGCCGCGCCGAGGGCGCCTGATAGATGAACCGATGCCCCCACGGGTCGCGCGGCAGCGTGGTCTGCTTCAGGTACGGACCGTGCCAGCCGCTCACCCCGGCCGGCTTGGCGATCAGCGCCTGCAACCCCTGATCGGTCGTCGGGTAGCTGCCGACATCGAGCTTGAAAAGGTCGAGCACCGAGCCGATCCGCTCGATCGACTGTTCGGCGATGCTCGCCTTGGCCCGGCCGAGCTGACTGAGCAGGGCGGGGCCGACAAGCGCGATCAGAAGTCCGAGAATGACGATAACCACGAGAAGCTCGAGCAGCGTGTAGCCGCCCTCACCGTCAGCGCGTTCTGCCTTTGCGTTCATGAACGCGTGAGTATCCGAGAGGGTGGCGCAAGCGCCAGCGACGGCGGCGCGCACGATGACGATTTCACGGAGATATCACGATGACCTCGCTGTTGCGCTGCATGATTCTTGCAGCTTCGGTCTATCATCTTCCGCCTCGCGTCCTGCCGGTGATCGCGCGGATCGAGGGGGGACATGTCGGGCTCGTTCGCCCGGATTCCAATGGCACCGCGGATTATGGGCCGATGCAGGTGAACAGTGTCTGGCTCGATACGATCGCCCGCCGGGCACGGCTTGGCGCGCGCGAAACGCGACGACGCCTGATCGACGATCCGTGTTTCAATATTGCCGCCGCCGCCTTCATCCTGCGCACTGACATCGACCGCGCGGGCAACCTTATGCAGGGCATCGGCGACTACCATTCGGCCACGCCGCGCTTGAACGCCGCCTATCGGGCGCGGGCAATAACGATGGCACAACGGATGTTCGGTCCGCGTTAATTTCACATTCTTGCAACGGAACTATCACGAAATCGGGAAATTTGATCTGTATATATCCGCGCGAGGTAAACATTTCGTGTGGAGCGAATTATGAAACGAGCTTTGGCAATGGCTTGTTCGGCACTTTGCGCGCTGAGCATGACCATCCAGCCGGCACTGGCCGAGCAAGACGGGCGCCTCGCCTTCAACCGTCCGGACGATGCCCACGCCTTCGTCGCCGGGCTGATGGACCGCGAGGCCTGGCACAATGGCGGCCGTGAGCAGGGCGAGCATGGCGAACATCGCCGCCACCGCTTCCACCTCACCCATGCGCAGCTCGTCCAGCTCGTCCGCAAGAAGATCAAGTATGTCTTCGTGCTGTATCAGGAGAACCGCTCGTTCGACTCCTATTTCGGCACCTTCCCCGGTGCTGACGGACTTTATTCGCAGCCGGCCGCGAAGACCCCCGGCTTCGTGCAAACGCTGGTCAACACCGATGGCACCGTCGGCACCATCTCGCCCTTCCGCATCGGGCCGAAGCAGTATGCGTGGGACACCGACGATATCGACCATTCGCACGCCCGCATCGCCGCCAAGATGGACGTCGTCACCGGCAAGCCGCTGATGGACAAGTTCGCCGTCACCGAGGAGCTGAAATATTCGCCGACCGGCGATCCCTCGCTGAAGGCGAAGCAGTTCGGCGAGCTCGCGATGGCCTACGAGGATTGCGATACGGTGCCCTTCCTCTGGCGCTATGCCGACCGCTTCGTGCTGTTCGACCATGTCTTCCAGGACATCACCGGCCCGTCGACGCCGGGTAACCTGTCGATCTTCGCCGCCCAGACCGGCCTGACCCAGTGGGCCCTGCATCCGAACGAGGCGTTCAGCACGTTCGATCCGGCAACCGGGCCGACCGCGACCAACCCGCACGGCCTCAAGGTGACGGAGGCTGGTGCCGGCGAGCCGGTGATGGATGACAACGATCCGCTCTGGGGCTCGCCGCTCGACCCGAACAAGACGCCCAACGTGCCGGTCAATGCGGGGGATTTCGGCGGGTCCGCCTATACCTATGGCGTACAGCTCAACCAGACCTACGCCTCCATCGCGATCAACACGATGGGCCGCAATGCCACCGCGATCACCCGTCACGACAGCGATGCCGCCGGCGACCTTGCCGACATTCATGACGACATCTCCTACCTGACCCGGTCCGGCCACAAGCAGGTCAACTGGGGCTGGTATGAGGAAGGCTACGACCACGAACCGACCGATCCGGCCAACCCGGTGGATGCCAACGGCACCCATGCCTCCTACATCACCCACCATAACGGCCCGCAATATTTCGGCTACGTCGCCAACAACCCGGATGAACGCGCCAACCTGCACGGGCTCGGCGACCTGTTCACGGCGCTCAAGGGCGGCACCCTGCCGGCCGCCGGCGGCGTGTTCTACGTCAAGGGCGGCTTCCAGAACATTTTCGGCCTGACGCCGGACAATCCGGTTGCCGCCGCGCGTGCCAACTTCCTCGGCGATGACGACCACCCCGCCTATTCTGACGCCCAGATCAGCGAGGCGATGGTGGCGAAGGCGGTGAACGCGATCGCGAAGAGCAAATACTGGAAGCATGCCGCGATCATCATCACCTGGGACGATTCCGAAGGCGATTACGACCATGTGCCGCCGCCGGTCATCGTCAACGGTCCGGACAAGCAGGTGTTCAAGTTCGGCCCGCGCGTGCCGCTGATCCTGATTTCGCCCTATGCACGGACGCATGAGGTGGATCATCAGGACGGCAGCCAGTCCTCGGTGGTGAAGTTCGTCGACGAGTTGTTCGGCCTGACGCCGCTCGCCTTGCTGCCGGACGAGCTGAAGGGCCGCGCCGATGGCGAGAAGGAATTCGGCGAGGCGAATATCGGCCCGGCCGATGCGCTGACCCCCTATGTCGGCGACCTGATGGGCGCCTTCGATCCGGCACGGCTGACCGGCCGGGCGGCACCGCTGCCGGCGAGCTATGCGATGATCCCGAACAAGGCGATCATGTCGCTGCCGCAGTATGGCGGCAATGGCTGCCAGGCGGATCACATCGTCCCGACCGATGTGGCCAAGGGTATCCGCACATCGGTGCCGTCCGACTTCAATCCGCTGCCGAGCACCAATCCCGGCGTCTGATCAACCGACGCCTTCGCGAGACATCCCGGCGCATGGCCATGCGCCGGGATGTTTTTGTTCCGGCCCCCCGGTCGCCGCGGCGCCGACCGGCC
>NZ_AFPR01000013.1:0-2358 GCF_000219295.1 Acidiphilium sp. PM | reverse complement strand
CTGGCTCCGCCCGCCCGATCCCCCGCTCCGAACCCGCTTCTTTCCCCGGTCCTGACAAGCCGGCGCGCTTGCGCGCCCGGCCCCCGACCCATGCGTTTGACCCGGTCGCCCGCCGACCCTAAACGCAATTCATGACAAAGTCCGAAGCCGATACCCCCACGAGCTGGCCCTTCCGCGAAGCCGAACGCGTCGTCCATCGCCTGCACAAATCGGGGAAATCCACGGCCCTGTTCGAAACCGGCTACGGCCCCTCCGGCCTGCCGCATATCGGCACCTTCATGGAGGTCGCCCGCACCTCCTGGATCAGGCTCGCCTTCACCAGGCTCACCGGCCTGCCCTCGAAGCTGCTCGCCTTCTCCGATGACATGGACGCCCTGCGCAAAGTCCCCGGCAACGTCCCGCAACAGGACATGCTCCGCGAGTTCATCGGCCAGCCGCTCACCCGCGTGCCCGACCCCTTCGGCACCCACCCGAGCTTCGGCGCCCACAACAACGCCCGCCTGCAAGCCTTCCTCGATTCCTTCGGCTTCGAATACGAATTCGCCTCCTCCACCGAATACTACACCTCCGGCCGCTTCAACGACGCGCTGCGCGCCGTCGCCGCGAAGCACGATGTCATCCGCGACATCATCCGCCCCACTCTCGGCCCCGAGCGCCGGGCCACCTACTCGCCCATCCTCCCGCTGCACCCGCGCACCGGCCAGGTCATGCAGGTCGCCATCGACGAGGTCGATGTCGATGCGGCGAGCGTCACCTGGCGCGATCCCGAAACCGGCATCCTCCACGAAACCTCGATCCTCGATGGCGGCGCCAAGCTGCAATGGAAGGCCGACTGGGCGATGCGCTGGTTCGCCCTCGGCGTGGACTACGAAATGTCCGGCAAGGACCTGATCGATTCCGTCCGCCTCTCCAGCGCCATCGTCCGCGCCCTGGGCGGCGAGCCGCCCGAGAGCTTCACCTACGAACTCTTCCTCGACGAGCACGGCCAGAAGATCAGCAAGTCGAAGGGCAACGGCCTCTCGGTCGAGGAATGGCTGACCTACGCCCCGGCCGAAAGCCTCGGGCAGTTCATGTTCGCCTCGCCCCAGCGGGCCAAGCGCCTGTATTTCGACGTGATTCCCCGTGCCACCGACGAATACCTCGCCAACCAGGACAATCTCCGCGAGGGCAAGGGCAGGGCGGAGGACAATCCCGCCTGGTTCATCCATGGCGGCGAGATCCCCACGGCCTCCAGCAGCCCGATCCCCTTCGCCATGCTTCTCAACCTCGCCTCGGTGGTCAACGCCGAAACCCCCGACCTGCTCTGGGGCTTCATCCGGGCCTACCGGCCGGAAGCGTCCCCGGAATCGGCCCCCTTCCTCGCCCGCCTGGTCGATTTCGCGGTGCGGTACTATCAGGATTTCATCAAGCCGGCGAAACAGTATCGCAGCCCCACCGAGCTGGAACGCACGGCCCTGCTCGACCTCGCCGACGGGCTGAAATCCATCCCCGACAACGCCGATGCCGAGGCCCTGCAGAACCTGCTCTACGATGTCGGCAAGCGCCATCCCTTCGCCAGCCTGCGGGAGTGGTTCGGCTGCCTCTACCAGGTCCTGCTCGGCCAGACCGAGGGCCCCCGCTTCGGCGGCTTCATCGCGCTTTACGGCATCGCCCCCACCATCGCCCTGATCGAACAGGGCCTCGCCCGCTGACCCTTCGCCGCGCGGGCGGCCAAAACCACCCGCGCGGCCCGGATCTATACATTTTCTATACATTCCAGCCGGAATTCGGTCTGGAATCTTTACGATCCTGCCAGCCATTATCCCGAACACAGTCAGTCGCCTGATCGTCAGGCGCATTCGGGATGACCCATCATGGCGGACCTTCTTACGCTCGTTCTTGCCTTCGCGATCTTCGGCCTCTTCCTGCTCTACGTGAACGCCTGCGAGAAGATCTGACGAAAGCCGGATCGATGATCGACCTCATTCTCTCCGGCATCGCCGCCCTGCTGATCCTCGTCTATCTCGTCTGGGCCCTCCTGCGGCCCGAGGATTTCTGAACGCCATGCATGTGGCGGCAAACATCTCCGGCCTGATCGCCGATGCCCTGATCTGCATCGGCAGTGCCCTCGCCATCGTCCTCGTCATCCTGTGGATGTGGCAGGTGGCACGCCAGGTTCTTCACCGGCATCCCCCCGAACAATAGCGTCTCCGAACGGAAACCCCCATGACCTTGCACGGAATAGGGTTCATCGCCCTCGCGCTCGCCCTCGTCTTCGGCGCGGCCTTTCCGCTGGGCGCCTATCTCGCCCGACTTTATCGCGGCGAGTTGCGATTCCTCGCGGCGATCGAAGCGCCGATCTATCGCCTTTGCGGCATC
>NZ_AFPR01000014.1:0-2560 GCF_000219295.1 Acidiphilium sp. PM | reverse complement strand
GTAAACGCTGTTGGACCGGCATTGTTGTTGTGACGCAGACTGGGCCCGATGTTTGTGGGCGTGAGCGACGTCGGCATTTCTGAGATTTTTGAAGCGGATCGGGTTGAGGCGATAGGAGCGGCTCGTACGAGCCTTCATACGAGTGCTTCGAAGGAGCGGGTTGAGGTAATCACACGCGGGGCGCGCCGGCGTTGGTCGACGGCGATGAAGCGGGCGATTGTGGAGGCGAGCCTGGCGCCCGGCGTGATGGTTTCGGCGTTGTGCCGTCAGCACGAGATCAGCAGCGGGCAACTGAGCACGTGGCGTCGGCAATATCGGGATGGCGATCTGGCTGAAGCGGCGCCGCTGGTGCCGGGCTTTGCGCGGGCGGTGGTAAGCGGAACTGTGCCGGCGTTGGGCTTGGCGGGCAGCGCCGACGGCGTTGGAGACGATCGAGATCACGCTGCCGGACGGGGTGGTATTGCGTGTCGGCGCCGGGGTGGACCAGTTGGCGTTGAGCCGGGTGCTGGCGGTGCTGAGGGGCGGATGATCGCGCCGGGTGCGGGTGTTCGGGTCTATCTTGCCTGCGGCCGGACGGACATGAGGAAGGGGCTGGACGGGCTGGCGATGCTGGTCCAGCAGGTCTTTGGCGGGAACCCGTTTGACGGTGCGGTCTACGCATTCCGCGGCCGGCGGGCTGGACAGATCAAGCTGCTCTGGCACGACGGTGTCGGGTTGTGCCTGCTGACGAGGCGGCTGGAGCGGGGTGCATTCGCCTGGCCGCAGAGCGGGACGACGCTGATGTCGCTGAGCCCGGCGCAGCTTGCCACGCTTCTTGAAGGCTGCGAGTGGCGTGCACCGGTGCAAAGCCTGCGGCCGGTGCTGGCGGGATAGGCCCCGCTCACGCGAGAGTCATTGGCACGCCAATCGGTTGCTTGCGATAGTTTGACCGTGCCGATCGATCTTGCCGCCCTTCCCGACGACCCGGGCATCCTGCGCGACCTGGTGAGCCACGCGGAGCATGAGAATGCCGGCCTGCGCAGCGCCAATGACGATCTGCGCGCGGAGATCGACAAGCTGCACCTGCTGATCGCGAAGCTGCAGCGGCATCGCTTTGGCCAACGCTCCGAACAAATGGATCCGGACCAGCTGGCCCTGGCGCTGGAAGATCTCGAACAGGCGGAGGCTGCGGGAGACGAAGCGGCGCAAGCTGGCACGGCGGATGGGCAGACACGTGAACGCAAGCGGCGGCAGCGCAATCTCGGGGCGTTGCCGGACAGCCTGCCGCAGGTCGAGGTCGTGGTCGATCTTGAGGAGAAGCAATGTGCCTGCTGCGGCGGCGCGCTGCATCAGGTGGGGGAGACGGTGAGCCGGATGCTGGACTTTGTGCCGGCGTCGTTCCGGGTGAAGGTGATCCGCCGGCCACGCTATGCCTGTGCATCCTGCGACGGGCCGCCGGTGCAGGCACCGGCACCGCCGCGGCCGATCGATGGTGGCATGGCGAGCGAGGCGCTGGTGGCGCATGTGCTGGTCAGCAAGTTTGCCGATCATCTGCCGCTGTATCGCCAGGCACAGATCTACGAGCGACACGGGATCCGGCTGGACCGTTCGACGCTGGGCGACTGGGTCGGCCGGGCGTGCTGGTGGCTGCGGCCGCTCTACGATCGGATCCTCTCGCATGTGATGGCCCAGGAGAAGATCTTCGCCGACGACACCACGCTGCCGGTGCTGGATCCTGGACGGGGCCGCACCAAGACCGGGCGATTATGGTGCTATGCGGTCGATGACCGCCCGTGGTGTGGGCCGGCGCCGCCGGCGGTTGCCTTCGTCTATGCGACCGATCGCAAGGGCGAGCGCCCGGCTGCGCATATGTCTTCATTCCGCGGCATTCTGCAGGTGGACGGCTATGCCGGGTTCGGCAAGGTCGTGAAGGCGCGCGACGATGACGCCCTGGCGCTGGCCTTCTGCTGGACGCATGCGCGGCGCGGTTTCTACGAATTCCACCAGGCCACGCAGTCGCCGATCGCGGCCGAGGCGCTGGCCCGGATCGCGCGGCTCTATGCGATCGAGGCCGAGATCCGCGGGCAATCCGCCGAACGCCGCCTCGCCGTGCGGCGGGAGCGATCCCGCCCGGAGATCGAGGCGATGCGCGCGTGGCTGGACGAGCAACTGCCGCGCATCTCGAAAGGATCCGAGCTGGCGAAGGCGATGCGCTACGTCATGCGGCACTGGGAGGGGCTGACCCGCTTCCTCGACGATGGCCGGATCGAGCTCGATACCAACACCGTCGAGCGCGAAATCCGCCGGATCCCCCTGGGACGGAAGAATGCCCTGTTCGCCGGCAACGACACCGGCGCCGAGCACTGGGCGCTGATGGCGACGCTGATCGGATCCGCAAAGCTCAGCGGCGTCGAGCCGCTCGCCTGGCTCACCGAAATCCTCGAACGCATCGTCGCCGGCCATACCAAGGCCAACGAAATCGACACCCTGCTGCCTTGGAACTGGAAAACTCAGGCCACTCTACCAGCCGCCGCGTAGCGCTCACTCGCCAACGCAAGGCCGTCGTTCAGACTGCGCTTAC
>NZ_AFPR01000015.1:0-2901 GCF_000219295.1 Acidiphilium sp. PM | reverse complement strand
CGGAGACGAGGGAAGTCCACCGGTTCCAGGCGTATCAGGGGTCGGATACCCTCGGCCGGCTTGAATTCGAGCAGATGCTCGACGCCATGCGCCAGGGCGCCACGCCATTTTTCGGTCATCCGGGCAATCTTGCGGCGATCCGTCGCTTCTACGCGGCCTGGCGCAACGAACGTCAGGAGGTTCCGCCGGCACTCCTGATCCGGCAGTTGCAGGAGGATGTCCGCCACGGTGCGCTTGCGGTCTTCCGTTTCGCGAGAGACCCGCATCGCAGCATGATCCGCGGCGATGCCGGCAGTGGGGTCCTGCCGGGCCGCGGCCCGGTATCCGGCTGGAGCGGCGGGCAGAAGGTGGTCGCCATGTTCGAGGCGATCCCGGAATGTCTTGGAGAGGCCAGCCGGGCGGAATTCAGGGCGTTCCTGACACCGCAGAACTTTGCAGTGATGGCGCTGTTCTTCGGCGGGATCGCGGTCGTGCAGGCGCTGCCAGGGGCGGATGCGATCGTGGACGGCATGATCGCCGGGCTGGCCTGGTGGCAGTTCGGTTGGGCGGGGTTGATTGCCGGAAAAGATTTCGTCGAGGCGGTGATCAAGGCCGGCCACGCCACGACGGGTGAGGAGATCAAACTCGCCGCCAAACTGGCCGCGGCGGCGCTGGTCTCGCTGGGCCTGCTCGTCCTGCTCCGCGAAATCGTCAGGCGCGTGCATGAGGTGAAACCCAAGGCGCCAGAGGCAGAGGATGAACCCCTACCTCCCAAATCCCCACGCCAGCAGGTTCTGGCTGCGTATCCGGCGCGCGGCTCGACCGACGATATCATGCAACGCTACAACAACGGGAATGATGGCGTTACATATCCCCGGCGCGCCGATCAATTCACACCGGATAGCGTTTATGATTCAACCGCGCCTGCGGCTGACCAGCGTACTGCCATCAATCAGTTACAGAGCCAACTCGACTCAAGTGGAAATCCAGCGTGGGACGACGACAAGATCGACCAAATTCTGAATAGCGGCTCCAAATTTGGCACCAGCGATTACTCCGCGGGCGATAATATCTACAAAATTCAGAATCTTAGCTACAACCCTGATACACCCAGCCCCTATATTCTGGGCCAGAATGGCATGAATCAGTTGATCAATCAGGGATATGTCGATGAGAATCTGAACGTGACGAACGCCGCCGGGGTCAAGCAATATCTAGCTTTACCATGTTACAATATGGCCCAAACAATATTCCAAGGGCAGGTCACGGCACCAACAACAGGCGTCACGTCACAGATCAATTCCGCTTCGGAATTGTTCAATCTTGATAATGGGGCGGGTGGCGTGGATGAAGGAAAGCTGCTCATGACCGGTGGCGGCTCTCAGGTTTCATTGCCGCCTTCAGCGGTCAGCTTTGGTAAATAGAGGAACATTTCCATGATCCCCATTACGCCTGAGATCATCGGCCCTGGCATTGAAGAAGAATATGAAGATGCCATGGAGCGCATCGCGTTCCTGCTCGACGCCTTCAAGGACTACCCCGCCTCGAACGAAACCGCGCATGGCCGCGTGGTCTATCAGCTCCGCTGGCTCAAGCAGGAGATCGACGCGCAGCGCTTGCCTGTTCCCGTGCATAAGAGCTGGATCGGCACGCTTTGCTACGTCGTTGGTTCCTGCGAGGTGGATGACTCCAAGGAAATCGCCAAAGCCTTGGGGGAGTTAAAGCGTATCTTGCAAGGCCCTGGCTTGCTCAAGCCTCGGCATTTCCCGGTTGTCGCGGCGCAGATCGACGATCTGGTGGCGGATATTCATCTATTTGGAGATCCGCTGACACCGGATGAAATAAAGTTCGTCGCGGATTTGGAAGACACCGCCAAGGGGATCCGATCCGGTCAAATTATTCCTCCGCTGACCGTTCCAAAAGGTATTCACCCTCTGAAGTTGGCTTTGATGCATGCCAAACGACTAGAAAATATACTCCCACAGCCACCAAACCCACATGAATATTGGAAACAATCACATTTTTTGCAACTTCCTCTATTTTCAGCCTGGCGTCCTTACGTAGCCCAAAAGCCTCCCTTGGGAGCGCCAAATCCTGGGCTGGGACCAGAAGCACCAGATTTCACGCTGGTTCGTGATCTGGTGAATACAAACGTAACGAAAACATAAGAGGCCATTTCGGAATGGAAGTGGAACGGCTTTGATGAGCGGTTGGATGGTTGGGCCGGATGTGATTTCGGGCAGGTGTTCGAAGCCTTGCCGGAGACACCATGTGGACGCCAACCACCCGTGCGCAGCATAGCCGCACTGGGCTGCGCTGTGGAAGTGACGTGACTGACGCGGAGTGGTTACTCCTCTCGCCGTTCTTGCCCGCGCCGAGCCCATGTCGCATAACTTGTAAAACTCGCGACAGGCTGCGGCGAGCCACAACACATTGTTTTTCCTCGAATTCATTTGTCGCGTGTTTTGCCGCAGAACCCGCCTAACACACGACAAAATTAGAGATACTTACCTCCTGCTTTTGGCGGAACGACTGCTTTCGGGGATAGGACCCAGCCCCGCGAATGACCAACATGGGCGCTGAGCGTCCGTAGCGCGTTTGTGATGTTCGCAGAACGACAAAGCCCCCTCGTCCTGAGTTGGGACGAGGGGGCGTTGTCATGTGGATGAGTTCGGATCGGTGAGGGCGAGGAGGTTCCTGCCGCTGGCGATGGCGCGGTTGCCGCGGTTTTCCACGAGGCGGCAGGCATGGCGGATGGCGCTCATGTTGTCGCGGCGGATGCGGGCGGCGGTTGCGGTGTCCAAGGCATCGGCGGGGTCCTCGCCTTCGCCGCCGAGCATGGCGGCGAGGACGTCGAGCGTGTGCATCGCGAACTCGAGTGTATCGAGATCCGTGCTGAGCTGATCGCGGACGGCGTTCAGG
>NZ_AFPR01000016.1:0-20431 GCF_000219295.1 Acidiphilium sp. PM | reverse complement strand
TGCCGGGGAGCAACGCGCTCGCCTTCGAACATGTCGCCTTCCGCTGGACACCGGAGGGGCAGGCGGTGTTCGAGGATCTGTCGCTCGATATACCGGCGGGATCTCGTATCGCGGTGCTCGGGCCGTCCGGGGCGGGCAAGTCCACACTCGCGGCGCTGGCCCTCAAACTGGTTTCGCCGGATGAAGGACAGATCCGGCTCGGCGGCACCGATATTGCCACGCTGCGCTCGGCCGATGTGCGAAGGCGGATCGCGTGGCTGTCGCAGACGACGCATCTGTTCGCCGACACGATCCGCAACAACCTGCTGATTGGCCGCGACGATGCGGATGACGACGCGCTTTGGGCCGCGCTGGAGGCGGCTCGCATCGCCGATATGGTGCGCGCCCTGCCGGACGGGCTGGAGGCCTGGGTGGGCGAGCAGGGATCGCAGTTCTCGGGCGGCCAGGGCCGACGCCTCGCGCTGGCGCGCACGCTGCTGAGCCCGGCGCCGATCCTGATCCTCGACGAGCCGTGTTCGGGCCTCGATCTCGAGACCGAGCGCGCTTTCCTCGCGACGCTGAACAACACGCTGGAGGGGCGCACCGTGCTGATGATCACCCACCGGCTGACCGGGGTCGAAAGACTCGACCGGGTTTACCGGCTGCAGAACGGCAGGCTGACGCCGGCGGCCAGATGATCAGGAGTTATGGCAGCGCCGCGGACGGTGGCGCCCCGCGTCACGCAACGGCGGCGAGGTCCGGCTCCGCCACGCCGGCGAAGCGGTAGTTCGCACGATCGGCGAACAGGGCGCGGAGCAGCAGATTGTTGAGCCGGTGGCCGGTGCGGGCACCGACAAAGCGGCCGCGGATCGCGGCGCCAGCGAGGGCGAGATCGCCCACCACGTCGAGCAGCTTGTGGCGGACGAATTCATCCGGGCTGCGCAGGCCCTCGGGGTTGATCACCTCATCGCCGTCGACCACCACGGCGTTGGCGAGCGTGCCGCCGAGGGCAAGCCCGGCCTCGCGCAGGCGATCGATGTCCTGCTTCATGGTGAACGTGCGGGCGCGGGCCAGTTCGGCGGCGAAGCTCTCGGGCGTGATCTCGAGCGAGAGGGCCTGGCGGCCGATGGCACGGGCGGGAAAGTCGATCTGGAGCGCGGCGGAGAAGCCATATTCGCCTTGCGCCGCGGGCCGCAACTCGGCGAAGGCAGAGCCGTCGCTCACGCGGACCGGGCGGCGGATTTCGATGATGTCGCGCGGCAAGCCTGTCTCGACGATGCCGGCACAGTTGAGAAGGAAGACGAACTCGGCCGCCGACCCGTCCAGGATGGGGATTTCCGGGCCATCGACCTCGACCAGCGCATCGTCGATACCGAGGCCTGCGAGCGCGGCCATCACATGCTCGACCGTGCCGATACGCGCCTCCGGCCGGGCCGGATCGGCCAGCACGGTGCAGAGCCTGGTGTCGGCCACGAGATCGTGACGGGCCGGAATCGTGACGCCGAGATCGGTCCGGCGGAAGCGGATGCCGCTGCCCGGCTCGGCGGCGGCAAAACGCAAATTCACCTCCTGGCCGCCGTGCAGCCCGACGCCGCGGCAGGAGATCGCCGCTCTCAGCCCACGTCGCGGCACCGGGACATCCTGCCCGGGTGCGACATGGCCATGAAACTGTGCGGCGGCATACATCATCTAATAGAAGCCTTGTCGGTGAGCGCAGGATGGCCGACCGCCATCCTTATTGCGCTGCAAACTAGCCCGGTCGGGCGTTATGGGGAAATCAATGAATATTTCTGATTATTTCTGTATAAGCCTATGATTTTGTTGTTTTCGTGGCGGGGCTGACATAATCCGATCACAAGCCCGCGCCAGGCGGTTTGCCTTTGCCGGCCGGTTCTGCTTTCAGGGAGCCGAAGCGCGGCGCCGCCGCGCCGAGCCGGGGACCGCATGACCGTTGCACTGATCGTCGCCGCCGGCCGGGGCCATCGCCTCGGCGGGCCCATTCCAAAACAGTATCGCCTGCTCGACGGCGTGCCGATCCTTCGCCGCACGGCGGAGGCACTGCGCCGGCATGCCTCGATGCGCGCCGTGTTCGTGGTGATCAATCCGGCGGACCGCGCGCTGTATGACGAGGCGATGTCGGGGCTTGGCCTGCCGGAACCGGTCGCTGGCGGCGCCTCGCGGCAGGAATCGGTGCGCAACGGGCTTGAGGCGATCGCCAGCGTCGCACCGGAGAGGGTGCTGATCCATGACGGGGTGCGGCCGTTCGTGGCGCCGGACGTGATCGGCGCGGTGATCGGCGCGCTCGACCGCGTGCCGGGCGCCGTGGTCGGCGTGCCGGTGACCGATACGCTGAAACGCTGCAGCGGCGCGATCGTGACCGGCACGGTGGACCGCGCCGATCTGTGGCGGGCACAGACGCCGCAGGGGTTCCGCTATGACGCAATTCTCGGCGCGCACCGGCTGGCGCAGACGGCGCATCGGGGGCGGGATTTCACCGATGACTGCGCGGTCGCCGAACTCGCGGGGCTGGCGATCGAGATGGTTCCGGGCAGCGAGGAGAATTTCAAGATCACCACGGAGGCCGACCTGCTGCGGGCCGAGGCGCTGCTTCGCGAACGGGCGCGCGCACTCGCGGGATAGGGCCGCCCTGCCCTGCCCGGCCCCGGCGCGACGCCTTAACCGATTCCGGCCGCCGCGATCAGCACGACTCCAAGCCCGACCAGCACGAGGCCGGTGATCTCGCCGCGTTTGGTGCGTTCGCGCAGGAAGAAATGGCCGACCGCGAGGGTGAACAGGATCTCGATCTGGCCAAGGCCACGCACCAGGGCGACGTTGGTCAGCGCGAATCCGGCGAACCAGCAGCCGGAGCCGAAGGCCGAGAGCACGCCGACCGGCGCGGCGCGCCGCCAGAGGGTGAAGCATTTCGCAAGCTCGGCCCGGTTCCGCAACGCCATGAAGCCGCCCTGTGCCAAGGTTTGCAGGGCGTTGGTCACGGTCAGGGTCAGCAGCGCCTTGAGCAGGACCGGCGTGTCGGCGCCAAGCGTCAGTGTTGCGTTGCGCAGCAGGATCGCGGTGACGGCGAAGCTGAAGCCCGAGCCGAGACCGCAAAGGGCGGCGGGCTGCGCCGAGGCGCGCAGCAGGTCGGCGGCCGAGAATTTCTGGCCGGCGAAGGACAGCGCGAGAACGCCGGCGACGGCAAGCATGATGCCGACGATCGCCTCGGGCGGGATGCGCACGCCAAGGACGAGGACGGAAAAGATGACGAGCTGCGCCGCCTCGGTCTTCGCATAGGCGGTGCCGACCACGAAGTTGCGATGGCCGAAGGCCATGATCAGCAGCATGGTGCCGAAGATCTGCGCGACGCCGCCGGCAAGACAGTCGAGCACGAAGGCGGGCGGGATCGCCGGCAGGGACCGCCGGAGCAGGAAGAGGGCGGCGCCGAGCAGCAGGATATCGGCCGGCAGAGCATAGACGAAGCGGACGAAGCCCGCCGCCGGGGCGCTGAGCGCGCCGCGCAGCCGGGCCTGCAGCGCCGTGCGCCAGACCTGGAACAGGGCGGCGGCGATGGTGATCGGAATCCAGGCGGGAACGAGGCTCATGTCAGGGAGGCCACATGGGCGCAGAACCGGACGGCGAGGGCGATGAGGTCGGCGATGACGGCGGCGCCGAGGGCGGGATCGGCGCCGGTGGCGTCAGCCGTGGCGGAGGACGGGGCGATTTCGGGATATTCGGCCGGAGCGTCGATCTCGACGTCCTCGAAGCCGATCGTGCCGAAGCCGATGACCGGGCAGCCGAGCAATCTGGCGCCGGGTGCGGGCTTCACCGCGAGGTCGGGCCGCGCGGCATCGGGGCAGAGGGCCAGGGTGATCGAGGCGAGCGGCTCGGCGCCGTGGCCGAACCGGCCGGCAGCGGGGCCGATCCGCCGCTCCATCAGCCGGCGGGCGACCTTCCAGAGATAGAACGAAGGGATGATCGGCCCGCCAGCGCGGCGGATCGAGAGGGTGACCTCATGCACCAGCGGCGCGTTGCCGCCATGTCCGTTGAGGATGACGATGCGGTCGAGTCCGGTGCGCCGGAGATCGGCGATCAGGTCCGCGAGTACGGCGCGGAATGTCGCGGGCGCGAGGGCGAGGCCGCCGGGAACCGCGCCGAAATGGTCCGCCGCGCCGAAGGGCAGCGCGGGTGCGGCGAGCGTCAATGTGCCGGCCTCGGTTGCCGCCCGCGCGATCCGCCCGGCCAGGGCAGCGGCGAGGCGGAAATCGCCCATCGGTGCGTGGGCGCCCTGATCCTCCTGGCTGCCGAGCGGCAGGAGCACGAGCGGGCGGCGCGGCAGCAGGGCGCGCAGTTCGGCGCTTGTCAGATCGTCGAGCCCGGTCTTTTCCATTTTTTCATCCTGTTCCACACGACGCCATGCTGGACGCAATGGCGGCCCGCTGGCAATGAAGCTGCGATGATTTGGGGGAGCCTGCATGCCTGATCAGACACAAGCGCGCGACGCCGGAATCGTTCCGGTCATTCTTGCGGGGGGGACCGGCACGCGGCTGTGGCCTGTGTCGCGCAAATCCTATCCCAAGCAATTCTGGCCCCTGATCTCCTCGCGCACCATGTTGCAGGAGACGGCGTCGCGCGCGCAGGGCGAGCTGTTCGCGGCACCCATCGTGGTGGCGAACGACGAGCACCGCTTCATCGTCGCCGAGCAGTTGCGCGGCAGCGGGCACACGGGGGCGCGGATCCTGCTCGAACCGGTGGGGCGAAACAGCGCGCCGGCGATCGCGGCCGCCGCGTTCCTGGTGGCGGAGGGCGATCCGGATCAGGTCATGTGGATCATGGCCGCGGATGCCTCGATCGCGGATGCGGCCGCCCTCGGCCAGGCGCTTGGCATCGCCGCCGCCGCCGCGCGGGAGGGTCACATCGTGACCTTCGGCATGCGGCCGAGCGTGGCCGAGACCGGCTATGGCTATATCGAGCAGGGCGAGACGCTCGCCGGGCATCATGGCGCGTTCCGCATCGCCCGCTTCGTCGAGAAACCCGATGCCGCGACGGCGGCGACGCTGATCGCCGACGGACGGCATTACTGGAATTCAGGCATGTTCGTCGCCACCGCCCGGACCATGCTGTCGGAAATGGAGCGCCTCGCTCCCGAAGTTGCCCGCAGCGTGCGCGCGGCATTCGACACGCGCCGCCCCGACCTCGATTTCATCCGGCTCGATGCGGAGGCCTTTCGCGGCTCGCCGGAAATCAGCATCGACTACGCGATTGCGGAAAAGACCGATCGCGCCGTGGTCGTGCCGGCCTCGCTCGGCTGGTCGGATGTCGGCTCGTGGTCTGCGATCTGGGAGATCGCGGAGAAGGATGCGGCAGGCAACGCGGCGCTCGGCGATGCGGTGATCGAGGACTCGACGGGTTGCTATGTCCGCAGCGACGGCGCGGTGACGGCGGTGCTCGGCCTCGAGAATACCGTTGTGGTCACAACGCCGGATGCCGTGCTGGTCGCGCACCGCGACAAGGCGCAGAACGTCAAGCGCGTGGTGGACGCGCTCAAGCGGCTGAAGCGCCCCGAGGCCGAGGATCACAACCGCGTCTACCGCCCCTGGGGGTTCTATGAGAGCCTGATCCAGGGCGACCGCTTCCAGGTGAAGCGTATCGTGGTGATGCCGGGCGCGAAGCTCAGCCTGCAAAAGCATTTCCACCGCGCGGAGCACTGGGTGGTGGTGGCCGGCTCGGCGCTGGTGACGCGGGACGAGGAGACGCTTCTCGTGCGCGAGAACGAGAGCATCTACCTGCCGCTCGGCTGCGTGCACCGGATGGAGAACCCGGGCAAGATTCCGCTGACCCTGATCGAGGTGCAGTCGGGCTCGTATCTCGGCGAGGACGACATCGTCCGCTTCGAGGATACATACGGGCGTAGCTGACGGGCGTAGCTGAAACAGTCCATGTTCCGTTTTTGTTCTTGACTTCGCGCCGGAATTCCGGTGTGTTGACCAAGAACGGAACGAGAACATGGAAACGGTCATTCCCCGAAAGCTGCGGCCGGATGGTCGCGGCACAAGACTGGACCCGCCGAACCGGTTCGAGACGGTGCGGCAGGACGCATTCGATGACGGCTGGGGCACGCTGGACGAGGCGCCGCCGCCACCGGCCACCGTGCTGATCCGCGATGCGACGAAATCGGTCATCAGCCGGAACGACAGCCCGGATCTCGGCTTCGATCGCGGGCTGAATCCCTATCGGGGCTGCGAGCATGGCTGCATCTATTGCTATGCGCGGCCGACCCATGCGTGGATCGGCATGTCGCCGGGGCTCGATTTCGAGACGAAGCTGGTCTTCAAGCCGGAGGCGGCGACGCTTCTGGAACGGGAGCTTTCGCGCAAGGGCTACCAGGCGGCGCCGATCGTGCTCGGATCGAACACCGACCCGTATCAGCCGGTGGAGCGGCAGCTGCGGCTGACCCGCGCGGTGCTGGAAGTTCTGGAGCGGTTCGGGCATCCGGTGTCCATCGTCACCAAGTCGGCCGGGGTGCTGCGGGATGTCGACATTCTCGGGCGGATGGCAGCGCGCAACCTGGCCCGTGTGCACCTCTCGGTGACGACGCTGGACGCGCGACTCGCGCGGGCGATGGAGCCGCGCGCGGCGGCGCCGGGGCGGCGGCTCGATGCGATCACCGGACTGAAGGCGGCGGGAATTCCGGTCGGCGTGCTGGCGGCGCCGATGATACCGGGGGTGAACGACGCCGAGCTCGAGCGGATTCTCGAAGCGAGCGCCAGGGCCGGCGCGTCCTGCGCCAGCGCCATCCTGCTGCGCCTGCCGCACGAACTCGGCGCATTGTTCGAGGACTGGCTGAAGCGCACCATGCCCGACCGTGCCGCGCATGTGCTGAGCCTGATCCGCCAGACCCGCGGCGGCGCGCTCAACGATGCCGCGTTCGGCAGCCGGTTCCGCGGCACCGGCGCATATGCCGCGCTGCTGCGCGCGCGCTTCCACCGGGCGGCGCGGCAGTTCGGGCTGAGCGACGCGCCGCCGCCGCTCGATTGCGGGCAGTTCGCGAAGCCGCCGGCGAAGGCGGCATCCGCCCAGCTTTCGCTGTTCTGACGTGGCGCCGGGTCAGGCGTTCTTCAGATAGGCGTCGTACTCGACGTCCGAGATCCGGCGACGGAACTCGGCGATTTCCTGGCGCTTGCAGGCGGCAAAGATGGACTGGAAGCTTTCGCCGAAGATCGCGCGGGTAAGGGGCGAGCTGGCGAAGCGCTCGGTGGCCTGGCTCCAGGCGATTGGCAGGCGCGGCGCGGTGGCGGCCACCTTGTCGCCGAAGGTTTCCTCGCCCGGATCGGCCCCCTCCCCGATCCCCTTGTCCATCGCGCCGAGCAGGGCGGCGAGGACGAGATAGGGATTGCAGTCGGCCCCGGCGACGCGGTGCTCGATGCGGGCCGCGGCGGGGTCGGCATTGATCACCCGGATCGAGGACATGCGGTTGTCGTGCCCCCAGTCGCCAAAGACGGGCGCATGGGTGCCGGGGGCGAAGCGGCGGTAGGAATTGGCGTGCGGGGCGAAGGTCAGCATCGTGTCCGGCATCGCCGCGACGAGGCCGCCGAGCGCATGGTAGAGTGCCGGGGCGGCGCGCGCGGCATCGCCGGTGAAGACGTTGCGGCCGGCGCGGTCGAGCAGCGAAACATGGACATGCATGCCGCTGCCGGCCCAGTTGCCGAAGGGCTTGGCCATGAAGGTCGCGGCGAGGCCGTGCTTGCGGGCGATGTGCTTGACCGAGCGCTTGAACAGCACCGCATCGTCGGCCATGCGCAGCGCATCCGCCGCGTAGTGCAGCGTGACCTCGAACTGGCCGGGGCCGTTCTCGCTGATCAGCGTGTCGAGCGCGATCGACTGGGCGTCCGCCGCGCGCAGAAGATCGCGCAGCACGGGTTCGTAGTCGTGGATCTCCCAGAGCCCCAGCGTATCCGTCTGCCACCCGCGCCAGTGGCTTTCATCGGCGCCGCGCGGGGCGACACGCTGCCCGCCGGTCCGGTTCGGGTCGAGCAGGTAGAATTCCAGCTCGATCCCGACCGCCGCGGTGAGGCCGCGCGCGGCGAGGCGGTCGATCACGCGGGACAGCACGCCGCGCGGATCGGCGTAGAAGAGCGAGCCGTCCGGCTCCTGCATGGTGAGCAGCGCCTGGGCGGCGCGGCCCTCGGCCCAGGGCATGATGGCGACGCTGTGCGGCACGGCGAAGCACTTGCCGTCCGGGTCGCCGGTGTCGAAGGCGATGCCGCCCTCGACGATGTCCCGCCCCCAAATGTCGAGCAGGTAGGCCGAGCGCGGCAGGGCGACGCCGCCGGTAAACAGCGCGTCCGCCCGGTCGCGCTGCAGCCACTTGCCGCGGGGAACGCCGTTCACATCGATGATGAACGCCTCGATCAGCTCGCAATCGGCGAGCAGCGCGCGCCGGTCCGCCGACGCCGCCATCGCGTCCATGTCAGACCGCCATCTCGCCGCGCACTTCATCCATCGTCGCGGTGATGGCGCGACGGGCGCGGGCGACCATGTCATCGATTTCCGCTTCGCCGATGATCAGCGGCGGCGCGAACACCATCGTGTCGCGCACCGCGCGCATCACCAGGTCGTTGGCGAAGCAGTGGTCGCGGCAGATCGTGCCGACGCGGCCCGTCTTCTCGAAGGGGCGGCGGGTGCGCCGGTCGGCGGTCAGCTCGATCGCGCCGATCAGGCCGACGCCGCGGATCTCGCCGACGATCGGCAGGTCGTCCAGCGCGGCATGCAGCCTTTCGCGCAGGATCTCGCCGCTGGCGGCGGCGCGGGCGGCAAGATCCTCGCGCTCGATGATGTCGAGATTGGCGAGGGCGACGGCGCAGGAGACCGGATGACCGGAATAGGTGAAGCCGTGATAGAACTCGCCGGTCTCGTTGATCAGCACCTCGGCCACGCGGTCACCCACCATGACGGCGGAGAGCGGCGCGTAGCCGGAGGTGATGGCCTTGGCGAGGGTCATCATGTCAGGCTGGATGCCGAAGGTTTCGCAGCCGAACATGCGGCCGGTGCGGCCGAAGCCGCAGATCACCTCGTCGGCGATCAGCAGGATGTCGTTCTCGCGGCAGATGCGCTGGATTTCCGGCCAGTAGGTCGCGGGCGGGATGATGACGCCGCCGGCGCCCTGGATCGGCTCGCCGATGAAGGCGGCGATGTTGTCGGCACCGAGTTCGGCGATTTTCGCTTCCAGCGCGCGGGCGGCGTGCAGGCCGAATTCGGCCGGGTCCATCTGGCTGCCGCGGCCATACCAGTAGGGCGGCATGATATGGGCGAAATCGGGCAGCGCGGCACCCTGGCGGTGCATGTCCTTCATCCCGCCGGCGGCAGCACCCAGCGTGGTGGAGCCGTGATAGCCGTATTCGCGGCCGATGACGATGCGCTTGGCGGGCTTGCCGCGTGTGATCCAGTAGGTGCGGGCCATGCGCAGCGCGGTATCGACCGCTTCGGAGCCGGAGCAGGCGAAGAAGGCGTGGTTCAGGTCGCCCGGCGCCATCGCGGCGAGACGCTCGGCGAGGGCGATGACCGGGCGCGTCGAGGTCTTGAAGAAGGTGTTGTAGAAGGGCAGCGCGCGCATCTGCGCCGCCGAAGCCTCGACCAGTTCCTCGCGCCCGTAGCCGGCGGCGACGCACCAGAGGCCGGCCATCGCATCGAGGACGCGGCGGCCCTGATCGTCGGTCAGCCAGACGCCGTCACCGCCGGTGATGATGCGGACGCGCCCCTCGTGGAGGGATTTGTGGTCGGAAAACGGGTGGAGATGGTGGGCAGCGTCGGCCGCCTGCCAGTCGAAGGCAATAGTCTGATCGGACATGATCTACTCCGTTGTGTCGTGCGTAGGTGACGGCCGGGGCCGCGTGACGGCAACGATCAGGAGCGGGGCGGGCTGAAACCGATTCGCGCGCAGAGGCGCAGCATCTCGGCTTGCAGGTCGAGGCCGGCGCGCGGGGCGACGAGGCGGAGCGTCGCCGCGCGGCGGGCCGGATCGGACCTGGTTTCACCGAAGCGTGTCATCGCGTGACACAGTATCGGCTCCGGCGGCGCTGTTCAACCGGAATGTGCCGGTTCAGAAGCTCGGCGGTGTGTTGGCGCTGATCACCTCGCAGACCTCGTCGAACGGGTTGCGGAAGCGATGCGGGATCCGGCTGCGGAAATAGTAGGCCTCGCCGGCGCCGAGGGTGCGTTCCTGGTCGCCGACGGTGACGACGATACGGCCGCGGATGATGACGCCAGCCTCCTCGCCCTCGTGACGGAGCATCGCCTCGCCGGTATCGGCGCCGGGGCTGTAGGTTTCGTGCAGCATCTGCAACGCCCGGTCCTTCAGGCGGCGGCCGACCATGCGGAAGGAGATCCGCTCGTCGAAGGCGATTTCGGTAAGGTCGGCGGCGGTGAAGAACACATCCTCCGGCGCGGTCAGATCGAGCGTGAAGAACTCGGCGAGGGACATCGGGATGCCATCGAGGATTTTCTTCAGCGAGGAGATCGACGGGCTGACCCGCCCCTGCTCGATCAGCGAAATGGCGCCGTTGGTCACGCCGGCGCGACGGGCAAGCTCGCGCTGGGTGAGGCCGAAGATCTGGCGCATCCGGCGCAAACGCGCGCCGACGCCCGCATCGGCGGCGGTTGCCGGATCGGATGGGTCGGGAGGGTCTGGCGGTTCGGGCGCGTCGGCGTCCATGCTCAGGCGAGAACCTGCTCGACCGGCAGCAGGTCGTGACCGAGGGCTGCGGCGACCGCCGGGTGGACGATCCGCCCGTTAGCGACGTTGAGACCGGCGCGCAGATGCGGATCGGCGCGAAGGGCCTCGCGCCAGCCCTGCCCGGCGAGGCGCAGCGCGTAGGGCAGCGTCGCCTGGGCGAGGGCGAAGGTCGAGGTGCGGGGGACGGCGCCCGGCATGTTGGCGACGCAGTAATGCACGACGCCGTCGACCACGTAGGTCGGGTTGTCGTGCGTGGTGGGCTTGCTGGTCTCGAAGCAGCCGCCCTGGTCGATCGCGACATCGACCAGCACGGCGCCGCGGCGCATGTGGCCGAGCATGTCGCGCGTGACCAGCTTCGGCGCCGAGGCGCCGGGGACGAGGACCGCGCCGATGACGAGATCGGCGTTGAAGACCGTCTGCTCCAGCGCTTCCGTGGTGGAGAACATCGTTTTCAGCCGCGGCCCGTAGAGATCGTCGAGCTGGGCGAGGCGGGCGATCGACTTGTCGAGGATGGTGACATCGGCGCCCATGCCGAGAGCGATGCGGGCCGCGTTAGTGCCGACCACGCCGCCGCCGAGCACGACCACATGGGCAGGCGGCACGCCGGGCACGCCGGCGAGCAGGACGCCGAAGCCGCCTGCGGCCTTCTGCAGCGACACGGCACCGACCTGCACCGCCATGCGGCCGGCGACCTCGCTCATCGGGGCCAGCAGCGGCAGGCGGCCTTGCGCGTCGGTCACGGTTTCGTAGGCGATGGCGATGGCGCCCGACTGCATCAGCAGCTTCGCCTGCTCCGGATCGGGGGCGAGGTGGAGATAGGTGAAGAGGATCTGACCCGGGCGCAGGCGGCGGCATTCCTCGGGCTGCGGCTCCTTCACCTTCACGATCATCTCGGCTTCGGCAAAGACGGTTGCGGCATCCGCGGCGATGGCGGCACCGGCGCGCACATAGGCCGCATCGTCCATGCCGATCCCCTCCCCCGCGCCGGTTTCAACCAGCACGCGGTGGCCGTTTGCGTGCAGCTCGCGCACCGAAGCGGGCGTGAGGCCGACCCGGAATTCGTTGTTCTTGATCTCCCGCGGAACGCCGATCAGCATGGACAGAATCCTTTCGCGACGCTGTAGTGTTTAGAATAATAATCAGAGCCTAGCCGCGCCATCCCGCTCGCGCAACCAGCTTACGCGATCGTCGCTTACATTCCGCAAAGAAAGACCAAATCTTTCAACCGAAATCCTGTGCCGTCCCGGGAAATTTCGACATCATGATATTTTGTCGTTGATTATTCTTGACGACCGTCGCGACTTTCGCGATGCTTTGCGCATTGGGAGCATAAGCCAGCACAAGAACCGAACCGTCCGGCAGGGACCACCTGCCCGAAAGCTGGGAGATCGCATGAAGTGGATTACTGCGCCGGAACGCCGTGGCGCCGCGCGAACGTCATCAACGGGGGCTTGCGGCTGATGGCGGGCCCGGTAGTCTCGGCGGCCATGAAACCGCACGACGCAGCAAGCGAACCGGCCGTGGCCGATCGACGCGGCCAGATTGTCCTCGAAGACATCAGCCGCGTTTTCGCCGCCGATGTCGTTGCCGTAGACCGCATCAATCTGGTGATACATCCAGGCGAATTCTTCACGCTGCTCGGCCCTTCCGGCTGCGGCAAGACCACGTTGCTGCGCATGATCGCCGGTTTCGAGACACCCGATTCCGGACGCATCCTGGTCTCCGGGCGAGAGATGCAGGCGGTGCCGGCGCATCGCCGTCCGGTGAACACGGTGTTCCAGTCCTATGCGCTGTTCCCGCATCTGACGGTGGCGGAGAACATCGCCTTCGGGCTGCGGATGCGGGGGGTCGCGAAGGCCGAACGGCGCGAGCGGACACGGCGGATCATGGAACTGCTGCAGATCGACGCCTTCGCCAATCGCAATCCGGCGCAGCTTTCCGGCGGGCAGCGCCAGCGCGTTGCCCTCGCCCGCGCGCTGGTCAACGAGCCCGAGGTGGTCCTGCTCGACGAACCGCTTTCCGCGCTCGACGCCAAGCTGCGCGCGGAATTGCAGGTCGAGCTGATGCGGATGCAGAAAAGGCTTGGCATGACCTTCATTTTCGTCACCCACGACCAGCACGAGGCGCTGGTGATGAGCGACCGGATCGGGGTGATGCAGCGCGGGCGGCTGCTCCAGGTCGGACCGGTGCTTGATGTGTATGAGCGGCCTTCGAGCGTTTTCGTCGCCGAATTCCTGGGGCTGTCGAATATCTGGCCAGTCACCGCCCTGCCCGGCGGGCTGATCGACACGCCGCTCGGGCCGCTGGCGATCGGCAACCCGGATCCGGCCTCCGGCACGGCGATGATCCGGCCCGAGAAGATCTGGATGTACAGCGAAAGCGGCGCACCGACGGGGCGGCCGAACATGGTTGCCGGCGTGGTGCGCGAGGCGATCTACATGGGCGCCTCGACGCAGTACCGGGTGGAGCTGGAAAATGGCGCGCCGCTGCTCGTCTACGACACCAACAACCAGGCGGCCGAACGCAGCTGGCGGCCCGGCGAGGCGGTGACCTGCGAGCTGAAGCCCGAAAATATCGTGCTCATCGGCTCATGAGCGCAACGACGGCAGACGCACGGCGAGGCAGTGCCGCGCGGGCGGAGCGCCTCGGCCGCGCCTTGCGGCTTTGGGTCACCGCCGGGCCGGGCCTCACCTGGATCGTGCTGTTCCTCGTATTGCCGAGCGCCATTCTGCTCGGCATCGGTTTCTTCACCTCGGGCAGCTATGGTGGACCCGAATTGCCGCTAACCCTGCAGCCGTTGCGCGAGGTTGCCGGCTATTCGATCCTGGGCTGGAGTTCCGGCAACATCACGGTGCTCGTGCGGTCGCTCATCCAGGCAATGAGCGCCGGCGTGCTGACGGTGCTGTTCGCCTATCCGGTCGTGTTCTACATCGTCACCCGCCCGCCGGCGGCGCGGCCACTTCTGCTGCTGTTCATCGTGCTGCCGTCCTGGACCAACCAGGTGGTGCGGACCTATGCATGGATGGAGCTGCTCGGGCCGGAATCGGCGCTGTCGCATCTCGTGCAGTCGCTCGGGCTGCTGCAGCCGCATCTCGGCCTGTTTCCGGGCGTGCTCGCGATGCAGATCGGGCTGACCTACAATTATTTGCCCTACATGGTCGTGCCGCTCTACGCCGCGGCGGAGAAGCTCGACTGGGCGCTGGTCGAGGCCGGGCGGGATCTCTACGCCTCCGGCCCCAGGCTGTTCTGGAACACGGTGTTTCCGCAGACGCTGCCGGGGCTGCTCTCGGGCATCATCCTCGTCGTCATCCCGGCCTTCGGCGATTACGTGGTGCCGACGCTGCTCGGCGGCGGCAAGTCGATGATGATCGGCTCGCTGATCGCCTCGCAGTTCCTGGAAACGCCGAACTGGCCCTACGGGGCGGCGCTGACGATCTTCATGCTGGTGTTCACCTGTGCGGGGCTGCTCGCCTTCCGCGTGCTGAGCAAGCGGCTCGGCGGCGCCGAAGAGAGCATGATGTGAGGCGCGGATGATGGCCATCTCGATGGGAAAATCGACGCGCCGTTCGCTGCTGGCGATGAGCCTGCCGGTCTATCTGCTGCTCTATGCGCCACTCCTTCTGATCGCGATCTTTTCCTTCGCGCCGCCGCCGCTGGCGAAGGGACAGACCTTCTACTGGTATGCCGACCTGCTGCATTCGCCCGAGGTCATCGCGGCGTTCCGGCGATCGCTGACGCTGGCGATCGGCTCCTCGATCCTGGGGACGGCTCTGGGCACGCTGATGGGCTTCGGCCTCTATCGTTACCGCGACCGCAACGCGACCGGCATCGCCAGCGCGCTGCCGAGCCTGATCATCTACACGCCGATCATCATGCCGAGCCTGGTGTTCGGGATTTCGGAGCTGATCTTCTTCAGCTTCATCCACAGCGCGACCGGATTTCTGGCCGCCGGGCTGCTGACGATGGGCATCGCGCATGTCACCTTCGAGGCACCGTTCGTCGCCCTCGTGGTGTTCGCGCGGCTGTCGGGGCTCGATCCGAACATGTTCGAGGCCTCGCACGATCTCTACGCCGATGCGCGGCAATCCTTCCTGCACCTGACCGTGCCGGTGATCCGGCCGGCGATCATCGGCGGTTTCCTGCTCGCCTTCACGCTGTCGATCGACGATTTCACGATCAGCTTCTTCACCGCCGGGCCGGGCAGCACGACGCTGCCGATCTACATCTACAGCGCGGTGGCGCGGAAGGGCGTGTCGCCCGACATCAACGCGCTGGCCACGCTGATGATCGCCACCGTCATCGGCACCGGGCTGCTGCAATACATGTTCACGAGAAACCGGGCGCGAAAGCTCGTCGCGCGACCTGGAGACTGAGACGGACGAGCCGCACAGGCAACGGATGACGACGCGGCAACGCGGATGAATCAACGCTACAGGAGGTTTTTGATGAAGGGACTCATGGGGAAGATCGCGGGAGGTGCGCTTGCCGCGCTCATCGCGATCGGCGGTGGCGCGCCGGCCGCGCATGCCGCGGGCAAGACGCTCTACCTGTTCAACTGGCAGGACTATATCGGCAAGGGCCTGATCAAGAAGTTCGAGGCCTATTGCGGCTGCAATGTCGTGCAGACGTACTACGATTCGAATTCCGAACTCGACGCGAAGCTGCGTGCCGGCGGCGACTCGCAGTATGACGTGGTCGTCCCGTCGAGCTACTACATTCCGCAGCTCGTCCAGCAGGGGCTGATCCGCAAGCTCGACAAGTCCAAACTGCCGAACTTCAAGAATTTGCTGCCGCGCTTCCAGAACGTCAGCTACGATCCGCACGACACTCACGTCGTCCCCTATCAGTGGGGCACGATCGTGATCGGCTACAACAAGGACAAGATCAAGAACCCGCCCGAGAGCTGGGCAGCACTGTTCGACCCGAAATACAACGCGAGCTACCCGTTCTCGATGATGAAGGGTTCGGGGCGCGATCTGATCGGGGCGGCCTGCGCCTATCTCGGCGAGGGCTTCGCCTGCAAGACCAAGGCCGCCTGGATCAAGGCGGCGAAACTGATCGAGAAGCAGGTCAAGCGGCCGAACTTCTCCGGCTTCGTCGATGGCGATCCGACGATGCAGCAGCTCAAGAAGGGCGTCGTCGCGATCGGGATGACCTGGAGCGGCAGCGTCGCGCAGTGCTATGCTGACAAGACCTGCCTCAATATCGGCTGGATCCTGCCCAAGGAAGGCTCGGAGGCCTGGGTGGACAACATGGCGATCCCGACCCACGCACCGAATCCCGAGCTCGCCTACAAGTTCATCAACTTCATCCTCGGCGCCAAGGAGGGGGCGGAGCTGTCGAACTTCAACATGTATCCGAGCCCGAATGCGGCCTCGGAGCCGTATCTCGACAAGGCCATCAAGCAGCCGCTGGTCACGCCGACCGCGGCGCAGATGAAGCGGCTCAGCTTCCTTCCCGCGCTGACGCCGGCGCAGGCCAAGGAATTCGGTGCGATCTGGACCGCGGTCCGCCAGCACTGAACGACGACGGCGCGCCCGAGCCGGGCGCGCCGGAACCGTGGCGGCGGGACCGCGGACCCCACGCCACACATCCGAAACCGGGCATCGTCGCCGGTGGAACATCATGTTCCCGCCGGGACTGCTCCTGAGGCACACATGACCGACCTGGCCGAATGGTTCAACGAACACCGCATCACTGAAGTGGAGTGTCTGGTTCCCGATATTACCGGCATCCCGCGTGGCAAGATCATGCCCGCGCAGAAATTCCTTCGCGGCGGCGCACCTCGCCTGCCGGAGAGCATTTTCATCCAGTCCGTGACGGGAGAATATCCGGAAGACCCGGAAGACACGCTGACCGACCCTGCGATCATCGACATCAACCTGATCCCCGATCCCGCGACCGTCCGCCTCGTGCCCTGGGCGCATGAGCCGACAGCGCAGATCATCCACGACTGCCAGTATTCGAATGGCCGACCGGTGACGATCGCGCCACGGCAGGTACTGCGCCATGTGCTCGAACTCTACAAGGAGCGTGGCTGGCAACCCGTCCTCGCGCCGGAACTGGAGTTCTATCTGGTCGGGCGCAATACCGACCCTGACTACCCGTTAGTGCCGCCGGTCGGCCGCTCCGGGCGGCAGGAAACCGGGCGGCAATCCTACTCGATCGACGCGGTGAACGAATTCGATCCGCTGTTCGAGGAGATGTACGATTTCTGCGAAATGCAGGAACTTGATCTCGACACGCTCATCCACGAGGAAGGGGCGGCCCAGGTCGAGATCAACTTCCTGCACGGCGATCCGCTGAACCGGGCCGATCAGGTGTTTCTCTTCAAGCGCACGGTTCGCGAGGTCGCGCTGCGCCACGACATGTATGCCACCTTCATGGCCAAGCCGATGGGCCAGGAGCCGGGCAGCGCCATGCATGTGCACCAGAGCGTGGTCGACCTCGAAACCGGGCGAAACCTGTTCGCCGACCAGGACGGGCGGCCGAGCCAGCTTTTTCTTTCCTTCATTGCCGGATTGCAGAAATACATTCCGGCGATCATGCCGATCTTCGCGCCGAACGTGAATTCCTATCGCCGGCTCACGCGGTTTTCCAACGCGCCGATCAACCTGCAATGGGGGCATGATAACCGGACCTGCGGCCTGCGTGTGCCTTACGGCGAGGCCGGCGCGATGCGCGTCGAGAACCGCGTGCCGGGGGCGGACGCGAATCCCTATCTCGCCTTCGCCGCCTCGCTCGCCTGCGGCTATCTCGGCATGATGGAAGGGCTGACGCCGACTCCGGCCTTCCGCGGCTCGGCCTATTCGCAACCCTATTCGCTGCCGCGCGAACTCTCGCACGCGCTCGAGATGATGGAACAGGCGCGGCCGCTGATCGACATTCTCGGGCAGAAGCTCGTCGAGGTGTTCGTCGCGGTGAAGCGGCTCGAATACGAGACCTATCTGCGGGTGATCAGCTCGTGGGAACGCGAACACCTGCTGCTGAACGTCTGAACCGCATGGCCCTGTCGAACTACTACGAGACCACGGCGCGGTATGACGCGACGACGGCGCCGCTCGAAGGCGACCTGCGCTGCGATGTCGCGATCATCGGCGCGGGAATGACCGGATGCTCGGCGGCGCTGCACCTCGCCGAGCGGGGCTATCGCGTGGTCGTGCTGGAGGGCGAGCGCATCGGCTTCGGCGCCTCGGGGCGGAATGGCGGGCAGGTGCTGCCGGGCTTCGCCGCCGATCTCGGCAAGCTCCGGCGGCTCGCCGGCGATTCTGTGGCGAAGGCGCTGTGGGAGATGTCGATCGAGGCGGTGGACCTCGTGCACGCGCAGATCGCGCGGTTCGCGATGCCGTGCGACCCGCGGCGGGGCTATCTGCATGTGGCGGTGAAGGACCGGCAGGTGGGCGAGCTCGAAGCCTGGCAGCGGGAACTCGAGGCGCTCGGGCTGGAGGGGTTCCGGCTGCTGCGCGGTGCGGCGCTGCAGGAGCGGCTGCGCAGCCCGCGCTACCTCGCCGGGCTGCTCGACCCGGTCGCGGGCCATATCCATCCGCTGAACTACACGCTTGGCCTTGCCCATGCGGCGATGGCGGCGGGCGCCGTGATCCATACGGGCACGCGGGTCGCATCGATCACGTCGGGGGATGAGGTGGTGCTGAAGACGGCGCGCGGCAGCGTGCGCGCGGGGCATCTGCTGATCTGCGGCAATGCCTATCTCGGCACGCTGGTGCGGCCGATCGCCGGCTATGTGATGCCGGTCGGCACCTATATCGTCGCGACCGAGGCGCGGGCGGATGTGCGTGACCTCATTCCGCATGACGAGGCGGTGGCGGACCTCAATTTCGTGCTCGACTATTTCCGCCGCAGCGCCGACGACCGGATGCTGTTCGGCGGGCGGGTGTCCTATTCCACGCTGCCGCCGCCCAATCTCGGCGCGGCGATGCTGGCGCGGGCGAAGCGGGCCTTTCCGCAACTCGCGGATGCGCGGGCTGAGCATGTGTGGGGCGGCAATGTCGCGATCACCCGCAACCGGCTGCCACATTTCGGCCGACTCGGCCGCAACGTGCTGTTCGCCCAGGGGTTTTCAGGACATGGCGTGGCGCTGACCGGGCTTGCGGGCCGGCTGATGGCCGAGGCGGTGGCCGGCCGCGCCGAGCGGTTCGACACCTTCACCCGCATTCCGCATGCGCGGTTTCCGGGCGGCCCGCTGCTGCGGATGCCGACGCTGGTGCTGGCGACGAGCTGGTTCCGGCTGCGGGACATGCTCTGACCGGGTTGCCAGAAACAACAACCTGTGGTTGCTATTCGGGGTAAGCCCGGAGCTGAAGCCATGCGCCCTGCCCGCCTTGCGCCCGCGCTGTGCGGCGCCGCGATCCTGCTCGTCGCGATCGCGTGGCGCCGCGGCGGCGAGTATGACGAGTTCTATTCCGTCTTCCTCGTTGCCGGGCATCCGCGGCCGGACTGGCCCGCCCTGCCCTTCGGCGCCGGCGCGGCGCGGGCGTTCTATCGCGGCCATGCGGGGTTCGGCGCGATTGCGACGGGCTTGCGGCGGGGCGATGTGCATCCGCCGCTGTATTTCTGGCTGCTGTCGCTCTGGCGCGACGCGCTCGGGGTCGGGCTGTTCCGGCTGCGGCTGCTCTCGGTCGTGGAGACGCTGGGCGCGCTGGCGCTGCTCGGGCGGATCGCCTTGCGGATGGGCATCAGCCCGTCCCTCACGATCGCGATCACGACGCTGTTCTACGGCTTCGCCTATACCGGCATCGTGGCGCGGGATTTCGCGCTGGCGACGCTCTGCGCGATGGCGGGGACGCTGCTGGCGATCGACGCGGCGCGCGGCGGCAGCGCCCGCGCCGGGTTTTGCGCCGGCGCGCTGTTGGGGGCCGCGTGTTTCAGCAATTACCTCGCCAGCTTTACCGCGGTTGCGGTGGGTCTCTGGCTGGCCTGGATGACGTGGCGGCAATGGCGAGTGTGGCTGGCGGCGGCGCTGGGCGGGGCGGCGTTCCTGCCGGCGGGGCTGTGGTTTTTTCTCGCCCAGGCGGGGTCGCGGCGGGGGCAGTTTCCACCGTTTCGCCTCGCCCCGGCGCTGGGCGCGCTGGCGCGGGACCAGGCCGGCGCGTTGCTCGGCGCCCTGCCCCGCGAGGTGCCGGCCGCCTTCGCAATGCCGGTTGCGGCGGTGCTGGGGGTGGGGCTGGCCGGGTTGCTGATCCTCGTCCTTCACGACGGGCGGCGGGCGCTCGGGCGGGATGACCGGGCACTGCTCGCGGCGGGGTTCGCGGCACCGCCGCTCGGCCTGCTGGCGTTGGGCGCGGCGTTCGGCAACCAGCCTTTTGAGATGCGCTATGTGTGGCTCGGCCTGCCCTTCGCCGGGCTGGCGCTGGCCGCCTCGCTGCGGCGGCGGCCGTGGGCGCTTGCCGCCTCGCTGGCGGTCGGGGCGACGTCGATCGCGGGGCTCGCGCTTTCGCCGGCGACGATGCAGCCGGCCGCCCGCATGGTGCGGGCGGCGGCGCGTCTGCCGGCGGGCACGCTGGTCATTGTCCCGTTCGGCAATGACGGGGTGGGCGTGCCGGGACCGTTCGTGGCGGCGGCGCCGGCGCAGATGCACATTCTGGTGGCGCGGGCGGCGGGAGCGGCGTTGCTGGCGGCGGCACGGCCGTATCCGCGCATCGCCGTCGCACGGATCGAGGCGGATGGGGCCAGCCGCGCGCTGGTGCCGCGTCTCGCCGCCCTGTTCAA
>NZ_AFPR01000017.1:0-16590 GCF_000219295.1 Acidiphilium sp. PM | reverse complement strand
CGGCCTGCATCGGTCCGCGATCGTTCACGCGGACGGCAAGACTGCGGCCGGTATCAAGATTGGTGATTCGCACGATCGAGGGCAGCGGCAGGACCGGGCTTTGGACGGTCAGGCTGTCGGCGCGATAGGCCTCGCCATCGGCGGTGAGTCGTGCCGGGCCGGGGGCGATCAGGGTGGACAGGCCGGTGCGGTCGTAGTGGCCGAATACCCGCGGATAATGCCATTGCCCGCCGGCGTTGTAGGGTTTCCCGACCGTGTAGCGGACGTGCTGCGCCGGCGGGGGGCGATGATGCAGCAGGCCGCAGCCGGCGAGTGCCAGCGCGGCTGCGAGCGGCAGGGTCGCGCGGATCATGCGAGGATCCGGCGGCCGAGTTCGCCGACCGCGAGGGCGTAGAGATCGGACGGGTTGTAGCTGCGGATCGCACGGAAATTGCCGAAGGCGAGGAAAGCTTCCCCGTGCGGGCCATCCGGCAGCAGCAGGGAGGCCGGGGTGGTTGCCGGCAGTCGGCGAGCCGGTGCGAGGCGATGGACGCCGAGCGCCTGCCAGCGCGCCAGCGGCAGCGTGTGGTCGCGCCCGGCCAGCGCGGTGTCGAAATGCGGTGGAATCAATACCGGCTCGCTCGACGGCAGGCCGAGCCGCCAGTGCGACTTGCGCATGTAGTTGGCGATCGAGGCCAGGGTGTCGGGCACGCTGGTCCAGATGTTCGGCTGGCCGTGGCCGGAATAGCTGACCGCCGTGCTGAGGTAGATGCTGGGCATGAATTGCGGCTGCCCCATGGCCCCGGCCCAGGAGCCGCGCAACTCGGCAAGGCGGATGTCGCCGCGGCTGACGATCCGCATCGCGGCGATGGCCTCGCGGCTGAAATAGGCGCTGTTCTTGTACCAGGCGAGCGTGGCGAGAGCGTCGATCACGTTGAAATCGCCCTGGTAATGGCCGAAATCGGTCTCGATGCCCCAGATGCCCACGATCGGCGCGGCGGCGACACCGAAGCGGGCGCGGATGCGTTCGAGCAGCTCCCGGTGCCGTGCGAAGGCCGCCCGGCCCTCGGTCACCCGGGTTTCGGTCACGACACGGGCGCTGTATTGCGCCCAGGTCAGGGTGAATTCGGGCTGATGGGTTTCGTAATGGATCACGTCCTGGTTCGGCCTGAGGCCGGACAGGGCGGCGCCGGCAATCCGCCCCGGGATTCCCTCTTGCCGGGCGCGGCTTTCGAGCGTGCGGATGAAGTCCTCGAACCCCGCGGCGCGGGCGGGCCGGATCAGGACGGGGGCGAACGGCAGGGCGGCAACCACGAAGCGACGTTTCATCGTGCCGTTCTGCCACGGTGCGCGCCCTCGCGGAAGGGCGGATCAGGACAGCGCGGCGTCCGAGGCGGCGAGTTCGACCAGGCGCTCTAGAATGCCGGGTTCCTGGGCGCCGGCGATCGCGGTCTGGCCGTCGATGATGAAGCAGGGGACGCCGTTGATGCCGAGGCGGTGCACGAAGAGATTGTCGGCATGGATCTGGTCGGTCGCCCGGTCGCCGGCGAGAAAGGCCGCGACGCGATCCCGCGGCAGGCCGTGCGCCGCCGCGAGTGCCGCGAGTGTTGCGGCGTCGCCGATGTCACGGCCTTCGGTGAAATAGGCGCGGAAGATCGCGAGGACCAGGTCCTCGACGGGGCCGTGGTCGTGGGCGAAGCGGATCAGGCGGTGCGCATCGACGGTGCTCGGCGCGCGGCTGATTCGCGGAAACGCGAGATCCAGGCCGTCCTCGGCGGCGATCGCGGCGACCGCCGCGTGGAACCGTCTTGCGCGCTCCTCATCGCCGAACTTGCGCGCCGTGTAGTCGGCGCGGCTGATGCCGGGGCGAGGCATGTCCGGATTGAGCATGAACGGCCGCCATTGCGGCGCGATCGGCAGGTCCGGCCGGCTGGCGCGCAATTGCTGCAGGCGGTGAACGCCGAGATAGCACCAAGGGCAGACGAAATCGAAAACGACTTCGACCGTGATCCTCGGCAGGCGCGGCAAGACCATGTTCACGGATGCGGAGTCTAGCGGAAAGCAGGGCGCCGGCAAAGCAAAAGAGCGCGGATGCCGCCGTGAGCGCGCTAGACAGCGAGGCGGCGCCGGGAGGTTACGCGCGGATCCGTGATGTTGCTGTAAGCGGAGATCGGCGACGGCCGGCCGAAAAGATAGCCCTGGATGGCATCGGCCCCGCAGTCGCGCAGGATGTCGGCCTGGCGTTCCGTCTCCACCCCCTCGACCACGACGGGCAGGCGAAGTCCCCGGCCGAGGCCGAGGACGGCGTTGACGATGGCGAGCGATTCCGATTCCTCCGCAAGATCGCGGACGAAGCTGCGGTCGATCTTGAGTTTGTTGAACGGAAAGGCCCGCAGCGTCGCGAGCGATGAATAGCCGGTGCCGAAATCGTCGATCGAGATGCCGACGCCGAGCGCCTTGATGCGCTGCAGCGTGTCGACCGCGCGGTCGAAATTGCGGATCAGCATCGATTCGGTGACCTCGATTTCCAGCCGGTTGGCCGGAAGCCCGGTTGTATTCAGGGTTTCGGTGATCACCGAGGCGAGATCGCCCTGCTGGATCTGGATTGGCGACACATTGACCGCGACGGTGAGCGGTACCGCCCAGCGCGCGGCCTCGGCACAGGCTTCGCGCAGCACCCAGGTGCCGACCTCCTCCATCAGGCCGATGGATTCGGCGAGGCCGATGAACAGGTCGGGTGCTACGGGGCCGTGCGTCGGGCTGTTCCAGCGCAGCAGCGCCTCGAAGCCGCTGCAGAGCGACGATCGCATGCAGAACATCGGCTGATAGACCAGCGACAATTCGCGATGCTGCAAGGCGAGGCGCAGATCCTGCTCGAGCGCGCGGCGCTTCTGCCACTCGGACTGGACCGACGCATCGTAGAAGCCGAGGGTGTTCGGGCGTTCTTTCTTGATGACGTGCAGGGCCTGGCTGCTATGGGCGAGCAGCGCGCCCGGCGTCATGCCGTCGAAAGGGTGCAGCGCGATACCGACCGAGGCCGAAATGCCGATTTCGCGGCCATCGGCGAGGACGATGGGATCGGCGATCGTGCGCAGCAGGCGGCGGGCCAGGGTTTCGACCAGTTCGGGCTGTTCGCACCCGGCCTGGACCACCACGAACTCGTCACCGCCGATGCGGGCCACGAGATCGGACTCGCGCACCTGGCGGGCGATCCGCCCGGCGATTTCGCGCAGCACGCTGTCGGCCACCGCGTGGCCGAACAGATCGTTGATGCCCTTGAAATCGTCGATGTCGAAGGTGAGCAGGGCGACGTTTTCGCGGCGGCGGCGGGCTTCGCCCAGGATCTGGTCGAGCCGTTCGAGGAGATGGGTACGGTTGATCAGGTTGGTGAGCGGATCGTGCGAGGACATGTAGCGGATCCGCTCCAGCGCCACCTTGCGGTCGGTGATTTCCTGGCAGATGCCGCGCACGGCGACGATGGCGCCGGTGTCGTCGGTCTCGGGCCGCATGTCGATCCAGAACCAGCGCCGTGCGCCCTCCTCCGCGCCACGGATGCGGATTTCCGCCGCGGCAGCTTGGCCGGTTTCGGCCACGGTGCGGAAGGTCGCGAGGAACGCCGTCCTGTCGGTCTCGTCCATCTGTCCGGTCAGGACATCGAACAGCGGCACGAAACGATCCGGATCGGTGCCGAAGAGTTCGTGCATGTCCTCCGACCAGGAGGTGAGATGATCGTCGAGCCGAACGCGCCAGTTGCCGATCCTGGCGATTCGGTGGATGGTCCGCAGGTCTTCGAGGGCTTCGTTGGCGCAGCGGATGGAGCGGCGCGCCACGTCGAATGCCATGCCCGCCGCGAGGTTGAACCGACGGATGGCCGGATCGTCGGCTCCCGCGTGAAGATCCCGCGCGAGATCGGCCGAGGCATGGATGAAGGTTTCGTGGAGGCGGTCGATCTCGGCCGGATCGACGCAACCCGCCTGGAGTTTCTGCCCCATCAGCGGCGCGTTCCGGGCCGGCCGGGCGAGATGCGGCCGGAGGGCGGCGCCAAGCGGGGGGCGGCTTCGGGCGGTATGAGACCGCGCGCCAGGAAGCCATTGCTGGCACAATCTTCCATCGGGGCCGCAATGAAACCGATCATGAAAATCCTGGATCTCCGAACGGGCGGAATTCTGATTTCCTTATGCCTTTCAAAGATGAACAAAACGTTTCTGCAATTCATGACAAAGTGGTGTGGCACTTGACTTGCCGGCGCGACCGACCCATCGTCGTCTTATCCGAGGGGTGCGTCGACGGACGCTGAGAGCCGGGAAGCCGGCAACCCTTTGAACCTGATCCGGGTTGCGCCGGCGGAGGGACGGGATCATCCAGACCGAACCATACGCCCCAGCGTCGCCCCTGTTCCGAGGAGCGCGCCATGAACGTCCAGACCAAGCCTGCCAGTGTCACGACCGGCCCGATCGCCGGCTCGCGCAAGGTGTTTACCTCGCCCGAGGGGCGGCCCGACATCGCCGTGCCGTTCCGCGAGGTCGACCTGCACCCCAGCGCGGGGGAAGCGCCGTTCCGGCTCTATGACACGTCGGGGCCGTTCACCGACCCGCATTTCAGCCTCGATCTCGACAACGGGCTGCCGCTGGTGCGCGGCGCCTGGATCGAGCGGCGCGGATTCGATGCCGTGGCCGGCCGGGCGGTCAAGCCGGAGGACAACGGATTCGCGGCGGCGGACCGGCTGGTGCCGCCCTGCCCCGCCGGGCGGAGCGTGTTCGCCGGCAAGGACGGTGCGCTGGTGACGCAGTATGAATACGCGCGGGCCGGGATCGTCACGGAAGAGATGATCTATGTCGCGCATCGCGAAAATCTCGGCCGGGCGAAGGCCGCCGAAGGCGCGGCGGCGCGGCGGGCGGATGGCGAGCGGTTTGGCGCGGCGATCCCCGAATTCGTGACACCGGAATTCGTCCGCAGCGAAATCGCGGCGGGACGGGCGATCATTCCGGCGAACATCAACCACCCCGAGCTGGAGCCGGTGATCATCGGGCGCAATTTCCTCGTCAAGATCAACGCCAATATCGGCAACTCGGCGGTCACCTCGGGGGCCGCGGAAGAGGTCGAGAAGCTGGTCTGGGCGATTCGCTGGGGCGCGGATACGGTGATGGACCTCTCCACCGGGCGGAACATCCACAACATCCGCTCCTGGATCATGCGCAACTCGCCGGTGCCGATCGGCACCGTGCCGATCTACCAGGCGCTTGAGAAGGTCGGCGGCGATCCGGACAAGCTCGACTGGGAGGTGTTCCGCGACACGCTGATCGAGCAGGCCGAGCAGGGCGTGGACTATTTCACCATCCATGCCGGGGTGCGGCTCGCCCATGTGCCGCTGACGGCGAAGCGGGTGACCGGCATCGTCTCGCGCGGCGGGTCGATCATGGCGCGCTGGTGCCTCGCGCATCACCGCGAGAGCTTCCTCTACGAGAAGTTCGACGAGATCTGCGACATCATGCGCAAGTATGACGTGTCGTTCTCGCTGGGCGACGGGCTGCGGCCCGGCTCGATCGCCGATGCCAATGACGCGGCGCAGTTCGCCGAGCTGGAGACGCTGGGCGAGCTGACGAAGATCGCCTGGGCCAAGGGCTGCCAGGTGATGATCGAGGGCCCCGGCCATGTGCCGATGCACAAGATCAAGGAGAACATGGAAAAGCAGCTCGAGGTCTGCCACGAGGCGCCGTTCTACACGCTCGGGCCGCTGACCACCGACATCGCGCCGGGCTACGATCACATCACCTCGGCGATCGGGGCGGCGATGATCGGCTGGTTCGGCACCGCCATGCTCTGCTACGTCACGCCGAAGGAGCATCTCGGCCTGCCCAACCGCGACGATGTGAAGACCGGGGTCATCACCTACCGTCTTGCGGCGCACGCGGCGGATCTCGCCAAGGGGCATCCGGCGGCGAAGCTGCGCGACGACGCGGTGAGCCGGGCGCGCTTCGAGTTCCGCTGGGAGGACCAGTTCAATCTCGGCCTCGACCCGGACACGGCGCGCGCCTTCCACGACGAGACGATGCCCAAGGAGGCGCACAAGGTCGCGCATTTCTGCTCGATGTGCGGGCCGAAATTCTGCTCGATGAAGATCACCCAGGACATTCGCGACGAGGTGGCGCGCGAGGAAGGGCTCGCGCAGAAGGCGGCGGAGTTCCGCGATGGCGGCAGCCGCATCTATGTCGAGGATCAGGCGGCGGAGTGAAGCCATGAAGGTCGCCATCATCGGCGGCGGCATCATCGGGCTCGCCCTGGGCTGGCGCCTCGCGCAGCGCGGCGCCGAGACCACGGTGTTTGAGCGCGATGCAATCGGCCGCGGCGCCAGCTACGCCGCGGCCGGGATGCTCGCCGCTGGCTGCGAGGCGGAGCCGGGCGAACAGGCGCTCGGGGTGCTCAACCGCGAGTCGCTGGCGCTGTGGCCGGACTTCGCGGCGGAACTCGAGGCGGCCACCGGCATGGAGGTCGGGTTGCGGCGCGAGGGCACGATGCTGATCGCCCTCAACCGCGACGACGCGGCGAAGCTGCGCCACGACATGGAATTCCAGAAAAGCCAGGGCATCGAGCTCGAATGGCTGACGCCGGCCGAGGCGCGCGCGCGCGAGCCCTATCTCGCGCCGCAACTGGCCGGGGCGGTGTTTTCGCCAGACGACATACAGGTCGACAACCGCGCGGCGACGGCGGCGCTGGCCGAGGCGTTCCGCCGTGCGGGCGGGGTGCTGCGCGAGCGGATGCCCGTGCGGCGGATCGAGACCGATGGCAGCCGCGCCCGGGGCGTGGTGACCGCCGAGGGGGTTCACGCGGCGGATGTGGTCGTGCTGGCGGCTGGCGCCTGGTCCGCCGGGTTCGATCTGCCGGTGCCGCTGCCGCCGGTCCGCCCGATCAAGGGGCAGATGCTCTCGGTGCAGATGGACCCGGAAATCCCCCTGCTGCGCCATGTGATCTGGGCGCCGCGGGCCTATCTGGTGCCACGGCGGAGTGGCCTGCTGGTCATCGGTGCGACGGTCGAGGAACGCGGGTTCGATGGCGCAATGACGGCCGGCGGGCTTTATTCGCTGCTCGACGGCGCCTGGCGCGCCTTGCCGGGGATCGAGGAGCTCGCCGTGGTGGAAACCTGGGTCGGTTTCCGGCCCGGATCGCGCGATGACGCCCCTGTGCTCGGTCCCAGCGCCCTGCCCGGCCTGATGTTCTGCACCGGGCATCACCGCAACGGCATTCTGCTCACCCCGGTCACCGCCGCGGCGATGGCGGCGACGATCCTGGAGCAGAAGCTTGATCCGCGCATCGCCCCGTTCGGGATCGGGCGCTTCGCGCGGGTGAGGAGTGCTGCATGAATCGCGAGGAAATCCGGGTGAACGGCGCGTTCGAGCCGATTGCGGCGAGCATTGCCGCATTGCTGGAGGCGAAGGGGCTGCATGAAACCAAGGGGCTGGCGGTGGCGCTGAACGCCTCCGTGGTGCCGCGGGCGGCCTGGGCGCGCACCCGGCTGATGCCGGGCGACGAGATCGAGATCGTTCGCGCGGTCGGAGGGGGCTGAGATGAGCGCATTCGAGATCGGCGGCGTTGCTCTCGGCTCGCGCCTGTTCATGGGCAGCAGCGCCTATCCGAACCAGCAGGTGCTGCTCGACGCGCTGGAGGCGGCGGATCCGTCGCTGGTCACCGTGGCGATCAGACGAATCAGCCTCGATGCTTATGGCGGCTCGCTGCTCGATGCGCTGGGCGGACGATACCGGCTGCTGCCGAATACCGCCGGCTGCTCGACCGTGCGCGATGCGGTGCTGACCGCCGAACTCGCACGCGAGGCGCTGGAGACCGACTGGATCAAGCTTGAAATCATCGGTGACCGGGAAACCCTGTATCCGGATGCCGAACTGCTGATCGAGGCGACCGGCGCGCTGGTGAAGGCGGGGTTCACCGTGCTGCCCTATTGCACGGACGATCCGATTCTCTGCCGCAAGCTGGCGGATCTCGGGGCGGCCGCCGTGATGCCGCTGGGCTCGCCGATCGGCTCGGGGCTCGGGATCGCCAACCCCTACAATATCGAGCGGATCTGCGCGCAGAGTGCGGTGCCGGTGGTGCTTGATGCCGGGATCGGCACCGCGTCGGACGCGACGCTGGCGATGGAACTCGGCTGCGACGCCGTGCTGCTCAACACCGCGATTGCCCGGGCGCATGACCCGGTGCGGATGGCGGCGGCGATGCGGGCGGCGGTGGAAGCCGGTTTCGGCGCCCGCGCGGCGGGACGGATTCCGAAACGGCTGCGGGCCGAGGCATCGAGCCCGGAACTCGGGCTGATCGGCGCCTGAGGACAAGCGCGCCGCGCGCCGCCCCGTAGCCTGTGGCGAGCTGCGGGCATGGCCTCGTGGCCGGAAACCACGGCTCACGTATTGCCAAAGGCTGATCGATCAGATCATAGTCGCTGCCTATAAAGCGAGCTTGGACACGGGGAACACAAAATGGGTCAGAGCGCCCCCTTGACAGCTGAGGAAGATATTCGGGCCGACATGGCGAAGTCCATCCTGCCGTCGGATGACAGCGAGATCGAACTCGACGCGATGATGCGAAACGCAACACTTGCGTCGCAGTTCCTGCGCTGCATTGCCAATCCGCACCGGCTGATGGTGCTTTGCCATCTCACGCATGGCGAAGCGTCGGTCGGCCAGCTTGAGCGCGAACTGGGCATCCGCCAGGCGCATCTGTCGCAGCAGCTGGCGCGGCTGCGGCAGGACGGAATGGTAACGACGCGCCGCGATTCCCGGACGATCTACTACTCGCTCGGCAGCGAGGCGGCGCGGGAGGTTGTCGCGCTGATCTACCGGCTGTTCTGCACCGCGGAGACGGGTAGCGCGGGCGGCTGCGGCTGACGCGCGGCGTCGAGCCCCCGCACGACCCAGATTCCGGCCAGCATCGCGCCCACGAACGGCGCGATGACGAGCGGATCCAGTGCCAGCGCCGTGATGGCCGGCCCCGGACACAGGCCGGCGAGCCCCCAGCCGACGCCGAAGATCGCAGCCCCGCCGGCAAGCCGCGCGGTGATGCCGCTGCGCCGGAGCACGGGAAAGCTGCCGCCGGCGAGCGGCGCGGAAAGCCGCCGGCCGAGCGCGAAGCCCAGTGCGGCGATGATCACGCCGCCGCCCATGACGAAGGCCAGGCTTGGGTCCCAATGACCGGCGAAGTTGAGGAATCCCAGCACCTTCGCGGGATCGACCATGCGGGAGAGCAGAAGCCCGGCACCGAAGAGCAGGCCGGCGGCGAAGGCGATCAGGGGCTGGCGCATCAGAGGGCTCCGAGGTCACGGGTGAGGAAGACCACGATCACGGCGATGGCCATGAAGATGAGCGTGGCGACGATCGATCGCGGCGAGACGCGGGCCAGGCCGCAGACGCCGTGGCCGGAGGTGCAGCCGCCGCCGAGCGCGGTGCCGATGCCGACCAGCAGGCCGGCGCCGATCATCACCGGCAGGCCGGCGGCGACATGAATGGAGGGCGCGGCGCCGAGCGTGCGCGCGAGAAGGCCGGCCAGAAGCAGGCCGGAGATGAAGGCGAGCCGCCAGTCCCGCCCGGAGCGCTGGATCAGGTCGCCGGCAATGCCGGTGATGCCGGCAATGCGGCCGATGCCGAGCCAGAGCAGGGCAGCGGACGCGCCGATGAGCAGCCCGCCCGCGAGATCGGGCAGCGGGGTGAAGCGCGTGGGAAAGAGTGCGGGAAGCAGCATGAGGCGGGGTCCTCGCCGTCAGAGCGTGTTGAGCGGAATCTTGAGGTAGCGGCGGCCGTTCGGCGCCGGCTTCGGCAGATCGCCGCCGCTGATGTTCACCTGCAGCGACGGCAGGATCAGCACCGGGGCCGCGAGAGTCGCATCCCGCGCCTCGCGCATGGCGACGAACTGCTCCTCGCCGATGCCGGTGTTGATCTGCAGGTTCTTCGCCTTCTGTTCGCCGATCGTGCTTTCCCATTCCGGCTCGCGCCCGCCGGGCTGGTAGTCATGCGCGGTGAAGACGCGGGTTTCGTCCGGCAGGCTGTAGAGGCGGTGGACCGAGCGATACATCGCGTGCGCATCCCCGCCCGGGAAATCGCAGCGGGCGGTACCGTAATCGGGCTGGAACAGCGTGTCGCCCACGAAAACGGCGTCGCCCACATGGTAGGACATGCAGGCCGGTGTGTGGCCGGGCGTGTAGATCGCCTCGGCCTCGATCGTGCCGACCGCGAAGCGCTCGCCATCGTGAAACAGGTGGTTGAACTGGCTTCCATCGGTGGGAAAGTCGGGGCCGAGGTCGAAAATGTCGGCGAAATTGGCCTGGACCGGCGCGATATGATCGCCAATGCCGATCACGCCGCCGCCCAGGTTGCGCTGCAGGTAGCGCGCGGCGGAGAGATGATCGGCATGGACGTGGGTTTCGAGAATCCAGTCTATGGTGAGGCCGCGTTCACGTACTTTTGCGATCAGCGCGTCGGCGGAGGTGGTGGAAACCCGGCCGGCTTTCGGGTCGTAATCGAGCACGGAATCGATGATCGCCGCGCGCGCGGTGGCCGGGTCGACCACGATGTAGCTGATCGTGCTCGTCGCGGGATCGAAGAACGGCAAGACTTCGGGGCGCAGGCTCATCGCAGCCTCCTTGGGATATCATATTCTGGACATCGAATATGAGAAGCCGCCCGCCCCGGTCAATAGGAGGGGACCGGGGCGGTCAGCCGATCCGGTCACATCCTCGCATATAGGGCCGCAACGCGTCCGGAACAGTGATCGAGCCGTCGGCGTTCTGGTAGTTTTCCATCACGGCGATGAGGGCGCGTCCGGTCGCAACGCCGGAGCCGTTCAGGGTGTGGACGAAATCCGGCTTCGCCGGCTTCGGGCCGGTCTGCGGCGGGCGGTAGCGGGCGTTCATGCGGCGGGCCTGAAAGGCGCGGCAGTTCGAGCAGGAGGAGATTTCGCGATAGGCCCCCTGCCCCGGCAGCCATACCTCGAGATCGTAGGTCTTGGCCGAGGAGAAGCCGGTGTCGCCGGCGCAGAGCAGCATGCGGCGATAGGGCAGGCCCAGGCGTTCCAGCACGGATTCGGCGCAGCTTGTCATCCGCTCGTGCTCGTCGGCGCTGGCCTCCGGCGTGGTGAGCGAGACGAGCTCGACCTTCCAGAACTGGTGCTGGCGCAGCATTCCGCGGGTGTCGCGCCCGGCTGAGCCGGCCTCGGAGCGGAAGGACGGGGTCAGCGCCGTCATGCGCAGCGGCAGGCTGGCGGCATCGAGGATCTCTCCGGCGGCGAGGTTGGTCAGCGGCACCTCGGCGGTGGGGATCAGCCAGCGACCGTCGGTGGTGCGGAAGAGGTCCTCGGCGAATTTGGGAAGCTGGCCGGTGCCATACATCGTCGCGTCGTTGACGAGCAGCGGCGGCGAAACCTCGGTATAGCCGTGCTCGTTCACATGCAGGTCGAGCATGAACTGGCCGAGGGCGCGCTCGAGCCGGGCGAGATCGCCGCGCAGCACGGTGAACCGGGCGCCGGCGAGCTTGGCCGCGCCGGCGAAATCCATCAGGCCGAGGGCTTCGCCAAGTTCGAAATGCTGCCTTGCCTCGAAATCGAATGAGGGCGGTGCGCCGACCCGTTTTTGCTCCACATTGGCGGTTTCGTCGGGGCCATCGGGGACGTCGGCATCGAGGACGTTGGGCAGGACGGCAAGCAGCTCGTCCAGCTTGCGTGCCGATTCGGCAAGCCAGGCGTTGGCGGTCTCGATCGACTGGCGCAGGGCCGTGCCTTCGGCTTCGAGGGCCGTTGTATCCTCGCCGGCGCGCTTGGCCTGGCCGATCGCGCGGGCGAGTTCGTTGCGGCGCGTTTCGTGGCCCTGAAGCTCGGTCTGTGCGCGGCGGCGCTCTTCATCGAGAGCGCGGATCGGTGCTGCCGCGCCCTCGTCCGCCCCTTCCGGCCCGGCAAGTCCTCGTCGGCGCATCGCAGCACCAAAGGCCGCGGCGTCGTCGCGAATGGCTTTCAGGTCATGCATTCTCGGAAACCTCGGCTTTCGGCTCGACCATCTTCACCGCGAAGATCGACAGTTCGAACAGGGCGATCAGCGGCAGCGCGAGGCCGGTCATGGTGAAGACGTCCGGCGGGGTCAGGATCGCCGCGACGATGAAGCAGCCGACATAGGCATAGCGGCGGTATTTCTTCAGCGCCGCCGCGTTGACGATGCCGACCCGGCCGAGCAGCGTCAGCAGTACCGGCAGTTCGAAGCAGATGCCGAAGGCGAAGATCAGCTTCATCACCAGGTTGAGATAGTCCGAGACGCGCGGCAGCACGTTAATCTGGAAATTCGCGTTGTGCGGGTTCGTCTGAAAACTCAGGAAAAACTTCCAGGCATTTGGAAATATGACATAATATGCCAACGCTCCGCCGGCGAAGAACAGCACCGGCGTGGCGATCAGGAAGGGCAGCAGCGCGCGTTTTTCCGATCGGTAGAGGCCGGGCGCGATGAACAGCCAGATCTGCGTGGCGATGACCGGGAAGGAGATGAAGGCGGCGGCGAAGATCGCGACCTTCACATAGGTGAAGAACGCCTCGTAGAGCGCCGTGTAGACGAGTTCCGGCTTCTGCCCGCGCTCCTTGAGGATGTTGACGAGCGGCTGGGCGAGGAAGTGATAGATCGGCTGCGCGTAGTAGTACGACACGAGGAAGGCGGCGAGGAAGGCGAGGCCCGACCAGAGCAGGCGGCGGCGCAGCTCGGCCAGATGGTCGAGCAGCGGCATTTCCTTGTCGTTGATCGGGTCCGCGTCCTGCGGCGTTTCGGTCTCATCGGATGTCATGCGGCGGGCCTACCAGAGTCGCGTGCCGGGGGGAATGAAGGCGGGCACCGGTCGGGCGCGCACCGCGTCGGGCGGAATGAAGGCGGGCATATCCGGCGGGAATTCGTCATCCGCCGCCCCCTCGATCACGGTGTCGGCGGCCGAGGGAACGCCATAGGTTTCGCCCTCCGCCGGATCGAAGCTGCTGCGAATGGTGCCATCGGGGTCGACATGGCGCTCGATCGTGCTGCCGAGATCGAAATTGCGGAGATTGCGCAGATCATTGCCGATATCGGCGAGATCGGCCTCGCGCATGAGTTCCTGAACATGACCCTGGAACTCGCTGGCAAGGCCGCGCATCTTGCGCAGCGCCGCAGTCGCCGTGCGGATGGCCACCGGCAGGTCCTTGGGCCCGATGACGACGAGCGCCACCATCAATATCACGCCAATTTCTGGCCAGGAAAATCCGAGCATGTCCGTCCGCTTAAACCGGCCTCTCTGCTAGCAGTCCTGCGCCCGAGGTCAAGGATCGGCGGGGGCCGGACCGGCCGGCTCGACCAGAAGATCGCTGCGCTTGGGCAGGTCGCGCAGCGATTTGAGGCCGAACTGGACCAGGAAATGCGGTGTCGTGGCCCAGAGCGCCGGGCGGCCGGGGGCTTCGCGATGGCCGGCGGGGGTCACGAGATCGGCTTCAAGCAGTGCATCAAGCGCCGATTGCGAGAGGCTGACGCCGCGGATCTCCTCGATCTCGGCGCGGGTGACGGGCTGGTGATAGGCGATGACGGCGAGCGTCTCCATCGCCGCGCGCGGCAGGCGGCGGGGGATTTCCACGACCCGGCGCAGCGCCGGCGCGAGATCCGGGGCGGTGCGGAACATCATCCCCTGCCCAGCCTCGACCAGTTCGATTCCACCACCCTCGTGGCGGGCGCGGAGGGAAGCCAGCACCGCGTCGAGATCCTCGCCCTCGGGCAGCAGGGTGGCGAGGGTGCGCATCGGCACCGGGTCGCGGCTGGCGAAGATCACCGCCTCGATCAGCCGTTCGGCGTGCGGGCGGGCGCTGGGCGGTTCGGTGTCATTCATGGTCGGGTTCGGGCTCCGGGCCGGGACGGATCTGGATGGGGCCGAAAGGCAGCTCCTGGCGGAGCGCGAGCTGGCCGTCGCGGGCGAGTTCGAGCCCGGCGAGCAGCGTGCTGGAAAGGGCGGCGCGGCGGGCGAGCGGCGGTTCGGGCGAATCGGGGAGTTCGGGCGGCAGGAAGCCGGCGAGGTCGGTCCAGTCCCGCGTTGCGCCGAGCAGCCGGGTCAGGCGCTCCAGCGCCTGCTGCACCGACCAGAAATTCATCGGCTTCGGCCGGTATTGCCGCTTCGCGCCGGACCGGCGGCGGGCGGCGAGATAGGCCGTCAGCAGCGAGGTAAGGTCGACGCGCAGCCGCGAGCGGTCGATCTCGGTGAAATCCTCGGGCGCGCCGCGGGGAAAGACGTCGTGGCCGAGTTGCGGCCGCGCGCCGAGCCAGGCGGCACCCTCGCGGATGGCCTCCAGCGCCTGGAGCCGGGCGGCCAGCACGTCGGCGGCGATCTCGCCCTCTTCGGCGGCGGTCTCGTCCTCGGGCAGCAGCAGGCGGGATTTCAGCCAGGCGAGCCAGGCGGCCATGACCAGCCAGTCCGCCGCGAGTTCCAGCCGCACCCGCCGCGCGCCCTCGACGATCGCGAGATATTGCTCGACGAGGGCGAGGATCGAGACATTGGCGAGATCGACCTTCTGGCTGCGGGCCAGTTCCAGCAACAGGTCGAGCGGTCCCTCGAACCCCTCGAAGCGGACGATGAAGGCTTCGACGGGTTCGGAGCGCGGCGCGGCGTCAGAATCCGGCATTGACGCCAGCAAGGTGGAGGAACCAGGCGGCGACGCGCGGCACCCAGAGGCCGAGCGCGTCCGATACCGGGTTGAAGCGGATGCCGAACTGGCCGAGCAGCGCGGGCAGGATGAAGATCACCGAAAGGATGAGCAGGATGCCGAGCCGCTCGACGCGGGCGAGCATTCTGGCGGCGGGTAGCGGCAGCAGGCCGACGGCGATCCGTCCGCCGTCGAAGGGGGGCAGCGGCAACAGGTTGAACAGGCCGAGCACGATGTTGAAGAGCAGGAAATAGAGCAGGAAATCGCCAAGGACCGGCACATTCCCGAAGCCGGCGATGGCGAAGGCGGCGGCGAGGGCGAGGACGAAATTCGACAGCGGGCCGGCGGCGGCAACGATCGCCATGCCGCGCCGCGGATCGCGGAACCCGGTCGGGTCCACCGGCACCGGCTTCGCCCAGCCGAACATGAAGTCGATCCGTCCGATCGTCAGAAGCTGGCTGGCGATGAGAAACAGCGGCAGGATCACCGTGCCGAACCGGTCGACATGGCGCAGCGGATTGAACGAGAGCCGCCCGGCGCGCTGGGCCGTGCGGTCACCCAGGGCCAGCGCGGCGTAGCCATGCGCGAGTTCATGCAACACGATCGCCGGGATCGCCGCGAGCACGCTGATCACGACCGAAAGGATGGGGTTATGGGTCATGGAATCGCCGTCTGCTTGAGGCGGGGGATCAGCGCTACGTCGAGATCGGGCACGGCTTCGAGCACCGCGCGGTTGGCCGCAGGCTCTCCGGGGCAGTAGAGGGCGAGGTCGCAGCCGGCGGCAAGGGCGCGCAGGGCGCGGGAGGCCGGCGTGCCGTCGAGCGCGCCCATCGCGAGGTCGTCGCTGACCAGAATGCCCCGGAAGCCGATCCGCCCGCGGATCACCTCCTCGATGATCCGGCGCGAGAAGGTCGCGGGATGGGCGGGGTCGAGCGCCTCGTAGAGGATATGCGCGGTCATGCCCCAGGGCAGGTCGCGATTCGCCGCGAAGGGCGCGAAATCGGCATCGAGCGCGGTTGCGGTGACGCGTGGCAGGCCGTGATGGCTGTCGAGCCCGGCGCGGCCGTGGCCGGGCATGTGCTTCATCACCGGCACGATGCCCTGGAACATCAGGCCCCAGGCGATGTCCGCCCCCAGCGCGCCGACCACGGCGGGGTCGGCGGCGATCGCCCGGTCGCCGATCACGTCATGCGCACCCGGAACCGGGACGTCGAGCACCGGGGCGGCGACAACGTCGAACCCCGCGTCGCGGGCCATCGCGCCGATCGCGGCGCCATGGGCGCGGGCGGCGTTGCGGGCGGCGTCGGGGTCCGTCGCGAACAGGGCGCCGAGATGGGCGGCGGGCGGCAGTTCGGGCCAGTGCGGCGCGCGCAGCCGGGCGACGCGGCCGCCTTCCTGGTCGACCATCAGCACCGTCTCTTTCGGCAGGCTCTCGCGCAGCGCGGCGACGAGATCGCGGAGCTGCGCCGGGTCGGCGATGTTGCGGCCGAACAGGATCACGCCCGCCGGCGGATGCTCGGCGAACAGCGCGCGTTCCTCCGGCGCGAGGGTGGGGCCGGCGATGCCGAGTATGGCGGCCTTCATGGACGGTGTCTCACTTCGGCGGGACGTAGCAGGCGACGTGGCGGGTCTTCAACCGGTCGCAGAACGCGGCGGCGGCGGCGGCGCTGGCGAAGCCGCCAAGGCGCAGCCGGTAGAAGGTCTGCCCGTTCACCGTGCCCGGCACAACGACGGGGGTGCGCCCGGCCAGCAGGTCGGGCACGCGGGCAAGCAGGATCTGCCAGGCCTCATTGGCTTTCGCCATCGAGACGAGGGCGCCGAGCTGGATGTCATGCGGTCCGGCACTCGCGGCTTGCGTGGGCGGGATGATCGTGGGCATGGCCTTGCCGACCTGCGGGTTGGGCGCGGCGGCTGCGGCCGTGGCTGGCGTCGTGG
>NZ_AFPR01000018.1:0-5481 GCF_000219295.1 Acidiphilium sp. PM | reverse complement strand
GCGATCCCGCATTCCTCGATGCGCAAGGTGATCGCGAAGCGCTTGCAGGCCGCGAAGCAGACCATTCCGCATTTCTATCTGTCGATGGATGTCGAGCTCGACGCCCTGCTCAAGCTGCGCGCCGAGCTGAACGCGCAATCCCCCAAGGAGGGGCCGGGCGCGTTCAAGCTCTCGGTCAACGACCTGATCATCAAGGCGGTCGCCGTCGCCCTGCGCCGCGTTCCGGCGGCCAACGCCTCGTTCACCGAGGAGGCGATGATCCGTTATCACGACGTGGACATCTCGGTGGCCGTCGCGATTCCGGACGGGCTGATCACGCCGATCATCCGCAAGGCGGACCAGAAAGGCCTGGCCGCGATCAGCAACGAGATGAAGGATCTCGCCGCGCGGGCAAAGGCCGGCAAGCTGAAGCCGGACGAATTCCAGGGCGGATCGTTCTCGATCTCCAATCTTGGCATGTATGGCATCAGCTCGTTCTCGGCGATCATCAACCCGCCGCAGGGCGGCATTCTCGCCATCGGCGCCGGCGAGAAGCGGCCGGTGGTGAAGGGTGAGCAGATCGCCATCGCCACGGTGATGACCGTCACCCTGTCCTGCGACCATCGCGTGGTGGATGGCGCGGTCGGCGCCGAATTCCTCGCGGCGTTCAAGTCCATCGTCGAACAGCCGCTGGGGCTGATGCTTTGAGCGACCATTCGGCCGGTGTCGCTTCAGGGGCGGCGGCAACGCTTCGCCCTGCGGCACCGGCCGACATCGCCGCGCTGCTCGATCTCGTTCACGCGCTCGCCCTTTATGAAAAGGCGCCCCACGAGGTGGAGATGACCGCGCCGATGCTGCACGAGGCGCTGTTCGGCCCGCAGCCTCTCGCCCGCGCCGTGCTGGCCGAGGCCGATGGTGCGGTCGCCGGTTTCGCCCTGTTCTTCACCAGCTTCTCGACCTGGACCGGCCGGGCCGGGCTCTATCTCGAAGACCTGTTCGTCCTGCCCGCGGCGCGGGGCCGGGGCATCGGCCGCGCCCTGCTGCGCCATCTCGCGCGCGAGGCGGTCCGGCTCGGCTGCGCCCGGCTCGAATGGTCGGTGCTGGACTGGAACCGCCCCGCCATCGATTTCTATCAATCCCTCGGCGCCGTCCCGCTCGATGAATGGACGCGCTACCGTCTGAAGGGCGAGGCCCTCGCCGCCCTTGCCGCATAGGAGCAGAACAATGACCGATCAGAGTTTCGACGTGGTGGTGGTGGGCGGCGGCCCCGGCGGCTACGTGACCGCGATCCGCGGCGCGCAGCTCAAGCTGAAGGTCGCCCTGGTCGAGCGCGAAAATCTCGGCGGCATCTGCCTCAACTGGGGCTGCATTCCGACCAAGGCGCTGCTTCGTTCCTCCGAGATCAACCATCTGCTCCACACCTTGCCCGAATACGGTTTCTCCGCCGAGAACGTGAAGTTCGATCTCGACAAGGTGGTGAAGCGCTCGCGCGGCGTGGCAAAGCAGCTTTCCTCGGGCGTCGCCCATCTTCTGAAGAAGAACAAGGTGACGGTGTTCGACGGCACCGGCCGGCTCGCCGGCAAGGGCACGCTCGCGGTCGAGAAGGACGGCAAGCCGGTCGCCACGCTGAAGGCGAAGCACATCATCCTCGCGACCGGCGCGCGCGCCCGCGTCCTGCCCGGCATTGAGCCGGATGGCCGGTTCATATGGTCGTATCGCGAGGCGATGGTGCCGGACATCATGCCGAAATCCCTCGTGGTGATCGGCTCCGGCGCGATCGGCATCGAGTTCGCGAGCTTCTACCGCAACATGGGCGCCGAGGTGACGGTGGTCGAGGCGCTGCCGCGCATCCTGCCGGTGGAGGACGAGGAAATCTCCGCCTTCATGCACAAGCAGTTCGAGAAGCAGGGCATGAAGCTGCTCGTCGGGGCGAGCGTGAAGGGCGTCGAGAAGGGCAGGGACAGCGTGACCGTCACGATCGAGGCCGGCGGAAAGGCGCAGAAGATCACCGCCGAGCGGGTGATCTCCGCGGTCGGCATCGTCGGCAATGTCGAAAATCTCGGCCTTGAGCAGGCCGGCGTGAAGGTCGAGCGCACGCATGTGGTGGTCGATGGTTTCGGGCGCACCGGCGTCGAGGGCGTCTACGCGATCGGCGATCTGACCGGCCCGCCCTGGCTCGCCCACAAGGCCAGCCACGAGGGCGTGGTCTGCATCGAGCATATCGCGGGGCTGAAGCCGCATCCGTTCGAGACCTGGAACATCCCCGGCTGCACCTATTGCCGCCCGCAGGTCGCCTCGGTCGGCATGACCGAAGCAAAGGCGAAGGAAGCCGGCCGCAAGGTGAAAATCGGCCGCTTCCCCTTCATTGGCAACGGCAAGGCGATCGCCATGGGCGAACCCGAAGGCATGATCAAGACCGTCTTCGACGTCGAGACCGGCGAGCTCCTCGGCGCGCACATGGCTGGCGCCGAGGTGACCGAGATGATCCAGGGCTACGTGGTCGCCCGGCAGCTCGAAACCACCGAGGCCGAACTGATGCACACCGTCTTCCCCCACCCCACGATCAGTGAAGCGATGCACGAATCGGTGCTTGACGCGTATGGACAGGTCATCCACTTCTGATCCGTCATGCGCGTCGAGATCGATCACCGGAATTCGGGGGGCGGCAAGCTCCGCCATCCGGAAAAGCAGCACAGGCCGGATAACCCGATCCAGCGGAAACCCGCCTGGATCCGGGTGAAGGCGCCGAACCATCCCGTCTATCACGAAACCCGCGCGCTGATGCGCGAGGCCAAGCTGGTGACGGTCTGCGAGGAGGCGGCCTGCCCGAATATCGGCGAGTGCTGGTCGCAGCGCCACGCGACCATGATGATCATGGGTGAAATCTGCACCCGCGCCTGCGCCTTCTGCAACGTCACCACCGGCCAGCCGGCGCCGCTCGCCGCCGACGAACCGGCCCGCGTGGCCGAAGCCGTGGCCCGGCTCGGCTTGCAGCATGTGGTGATCACCTCGGTCGACCGCGACGATCTCGATGATGGCGGGGCGGCGCATTTCGCGGCGGTGATCGGCGCGATCCGCGCCGCCGCACCCTCCACCACGATCGAGATCCTCACCCCGGACTTCCTGCGCAAGCCCGGTGCGCTGGAGGTGGTCGTCGCTGCCAGGCCGGACGTGTTCAACCACAATCTCGAAACCGTGCCGCGGCTCTACCCCTCGATCCGCCCCGGCGCACGCTATTACCAGTCGCTCCGCCTGCTCGACCGGGTGAAGCAGCTCGACCCAAGCATCTTCACCAAATCCGGCCTGATGGCCGGGCTCGGCGAGGACCGCGGCGAGGTCGGCCAGGTGATGGACGACCTGCGCATCGCCGATGTCGATTTCCTCACCATCGGCCAGTATCTCCAGCCGACCGTGAAACACGCCGCGGTCGACCGGTTCGTCACCCCCGACGAGTTCGCCGATCTTGCCGCCATGGCCCGCGCCAAGGGGTTCCTGATGGTGTCGGCGACGCCGCTGACCCGCTCCTCCTATCACGCGGATGCCGATTTCGCCGCCCTGCGCGAAGCCCGGGCCGCCCGGCACGCGGCCTGACATGCCGCGCTACACCGAGCGGAAACTGGTCCTCTACCAGCCCGGCCAGATGTTCGATCTCGTGGCCGATGTGGGGAAATATCCGCAATTCCTGCCCTGGTGCATCGGCGCGCGCGTCCGCTCGCAGCGCGGCGATGAAATGCTGGCGGACCTGACCATCGGGTTCGGTCCGTTCCGCGAGAGTTTCACCTCCCGCGTGATGCTGAACGCGCCCGAGCATATCCATGTCCGCTACGAGAACGGCCCCTTCCGCTACCTGCGCAACGAGTGGCGGTTCCTGCCGGACGAACGCGGCACCATGATCGATTTCTATGTCGATTTCGAATTTCGCAGCCTGATCCTGCAGAAGGCCATCGGTGCGGTGTTCGCCGAGGCGGTGCGCCGGATGGTCGCGGCATTTCTGAAGCGCGCGCGCGATGTTTACGGCACGCCGCAGTCCGGCGCCGATCTCGCGGCACCCGCCGAGGGCTAGGATGTACGCCCCGCTCCGGCCCGATCCTTCGTTGCCGCCGGTGCGCATCAATCTCTATTCTGATACCCAGACCAGACCGTCGCCGGCGATGCGCGAGGCGATGCTCGGCGCCGAAGTGGGCGATGAGCAACTCGGTCTTGATCCGTCCGTGAATGCGCTCTGCGAGCGTGTGGCCGCCATGCTGGGGAAGGAGGCGGCAATGTTCCTGCCCTCCGGGGCGATGTGCAATTCGGTGGCCATCCTTACCCATTGCCGTCCCGGCGACGAGATCATCGCGCACGAGACCGCGCATATCATCGAGGCTGAGGGCGGAGCCCCCTGGGCGCTGGCGGGGGCGCGCGTACTCGGCCTGCGGGGCGCACGGGGCATGTTCTCGGCCGACGATCTTCGCGCCGCGCTGACGATGCCTTCCCGCTATGCCGCGCCGCAGGCGCTGCTGGAAATCGAGCAGACGGCCAATCTCGGCGGCGGCACGATCTGGCCCTTGGCTACTCTTCGTGATCTCGTCGGCATTGCCCGCGCGGCCGGAATGGCAACGCACATGGATGGCGCGCGCCTGATGAACGCCGTGGTCGCGAGCGGAATCTCCGCCGCCGCCTACGCGGCGCCGTTCGACACCGTGTGGATCGACTTCACAAAAGGGCTTGGCGCCCCCCTCGGTGCCGTTCTGGCCGGTTCAGCCGACCTGATCGATCGCGCCTGGCGGTGGAAGCAGCGCCTGGGCGGTGCGCTCCGGCAGGCCGGAATCTGCGCTGCGGCCTGCCTGTATGCGCTCGATCATAACGTGGACCGGCTGGCCGAGGACCACGCGAATGCCCGCGACCTTGCAGCAGGGCTCGCGGCGATCGGCGGTCTCAACGTCGAACCGCCGGAGACGAATCTGGTCTATGTGGATGTCGCGGCTTCAGGCCGCACTCCCGGGGACTGGGCGGCGGCGCTTCGCGCGCAAGGGATCATGGTTTCGGTGATGGGGGCGACCAGGCTACGGCTATGCACCCATCTCGACGTGACCGGCACCGATATCATCGAGACGATTGCCGCCTTCCACAACCTTGCCTGAGACGGGCGACTTCTTCCGCATCGCGTGATCACGGTGCGACCGGCGCGATACACCTCCGACCACCGCTGTGCAGGCCACCACGAAATATTCGCAGAAAGGGAGCCTCCTGGAAGAAGCTCCCTTGTCCGTTTACGGGTCAACTTCAGTTGAGCCCGTGTTCGCGGTCATGAGGCACATTTGGCTGTGTGTGGCTTGGGCAAGTGTTTGATTTGATTGGATTGAATGATCGTGGAGTGGGCGGAATCTGCGCCAACACATAGACACACGACTCTCAGTCTTGTGTCTTTTATGCCCTGACGAGATACGCTATTCGATAGGCATGTATCTGCGTGTCACCCAGCGCCGGAACCGCGACGGCTCCACGGTCCGCTACTATGGT
>NZ_AFPR01000019.1:0-39405 GCF_000219295.1 Acidiphilium sp. PM | reverse complement strand
TGAGGCACCCGGTCTGCACGGGTGAGCAAGGCCCGGGGGTTGGGCCGGGAGCAGGCGGGCAGGTTTGGTATGGCGTACCGACAAGGCCGCCATCTCAACTGATCCACCGCGACAATATGCTTTGTCGCATAAATCCTAAATTATGCGACAGGCGCTTTCGACCCATTTCAGGCAAAGACAGGCTTCGGGCAGGATCTCAGGAGCAGACGTTTAACGCTGACTAGCGTCTACAGCAACGCGACTGAATGCGTCCTTGAGACCAAATTTCAAGTGACCCGAAACCTACGCCGCTCGTTATACTTCGTTTATGGGTCGCGAAACCATATCGCAGACCAGACTTGTGCGAAGTTCCTCTCAAGCCAACTCGCCCAATCTATAGGTAACGGATCAATGCGCCGATGTTGTAATTCGATGTCTGCCGCTTTCCTTAGAGCCTGAATCTGAATGGCAGTGTGGCTATCTGTGACGGGCGATTTTTCGTGTGAGCAGGCGGATATGTGCGAGGAAGAGCCATGCGGTGGCGCTGGTAACGGTGGCTTCGAAATCCTTTGCAAGGCGCCGACATCTGCTGAGCCAGGCGAAGGTTCTCTCTATCACCCAGCGTCGCGGCAGGAGCACGAACCCGCTGGCGGCGTCCGAGCGCTTGACGATCTGTATGGTCCATTTGCCGATTTTGGTGAGCCTCCCTTGAGTTTGGGACCGGCATAGCCGCCATCGGCAAACACATGCCGCAACCAGGGATGCAGGGATTTGACGGATTTGAGCACGTCGGGCGCCCCATCCCGGTCCTGTATGCCGGCATGGTGAACGACGGCGCCGACGAGGTGGCCGATTGTATCCGTGATGATGTGGCGCTTGCGCCCCTTGATCTTCTTTCCGGCATCGAACCCACGCGGCCCGCCGGCTTCGGTAGTCTTGACCGACTGACTGTCGATCACACCGGCTGTGGGCGACGGCCCGCGTCCGGCCACTTCCCGCGCCTGCATGACCAGGACGTGATTGATACGATCGAGGGTGCCATCGCGACAGAAGCGGTAGAAATAGCCCTGCACGGTGGTGAACGGTGCGAATTCCTTCGGGATCTGCCACCTCCGGCGGCATTCCACCTGCTCCGCAGGCGGAACCTTGAGCCGCCTCCGCCACTGGCAGCCGGTCGCCAGCATGTAGAAAATGGCCTCCATAATCCGCCGCAGCGCCACCGTTCGAGGCCGACCTCTATGCGGCAGTGGGGGCATGAACGGCTTGATCAAGGCCCATTCGGCATCGGTAAGGTCACTTGCGTAGCGCAATCCGGCCCGGCAATATCGTTGCCGAGCGATTTCAGTCCAGGTCATCGTCGTCTCCGTCCGTCTTCGCAAACGAACTGAACCACAACCTACTGAAATCGTTCAACTATCTTTTTCGGTCCGGCTCTGAAGCGTCGCCGTGCCTCGTTCGACGGCCAGGTCGATCTCGACCCGGCGAAGCTGATCTTCATCGACGAGACCGGGCTATCGACGAAGATGGCCCGTTTGCGAGGCCGAGCGCCACGCTGCGAGCGCTGCCGGGCCGGCGTGCCGCACGGCCACTGGAAGACGACAACCTTCACCGGCGCGCTACGCCTTTCCGGCATGACGGCGCCCTTCGTCTACGACGGCCCCATGAACGGTGCCGTGTTCCGCGCCTATGTCGAGCAGGTGCGGGTCCCAACCCTGACGCCGGGCGATGTCATGATCATGGACAATTTGCCGGCGCACAAGGCCGCCGGCGTGCGCGACGCGATCGAACAGGCCGGCGCGACGCTCTTGTTCATCCCGCCATACTCGCCGGATTTCAACCCGATTGAAAACGCCTTCTCAAAGCTTAAGGCCATGCTGCGAGCCAAGGCGGAAAGAACGATCAACGCACTCTGGGACACGGTCGGAAAACTCATCGACCAATTCTCACCACGCGAGTGCGCCAACTATTTTAGCGCCGCAGGATATGAACCAGATTAAACTGGACGTGCTCCAGGCCGGCTTCCAGCCTTCAGCGTCGAGAGGCCGACCCGTCGGCTCCGCACCCATCCTGGTCAGTGTGGCGCCCTTCGGCATGGTCCGAAAGCCGAAATAAGAGACCTGTGCGCGGATAGGCGTAGACAGCGGTTCGGGTTGCTGATTCTCTGTTGCCGTTCGGAGATGAAGAGGTTCAGTGGCGCGACGTCGGATTGGCCAAGAACTGCTTGCCATGGCGGGACCAGAACGCGACGCGTCTTCGCTCGACGCGCCGTCAGAACTTATTGATTGGCAGCCGATCTCTGATCTGCTTGGGCCGCTCCATCCGGTAAGGAAAGGTGAACCCGGTTGGCCGCCACTGGCAATCGTCAAGGCACTGCGCCTGGAGATGTGGCACGACCTGTCCGACGTCAAACTCGCCGAAGCTCTCGATGGCCGCGCTTCGTTCCGCTGGTTCTGCGGCTTTGCGCGGTTGGAGACGACGCCCGAGCGGACAGCTTTCGTGCGCTTTCGCCGCCTGCTGGTGGCATGCCGGCTCGATGGTGGATTGTTCGAGGCCATCACTGCGCAGCTGAAAGCGAAGGCGATCACGGTGAAGACCGGCACCCTGGTCGATACGACGATCATTGCTTCTGCAAATAAGGACGATGGCGAAGGACGCTGGGTCAAGCATAAGAGACGACCCGCCATCCACGGCTTCAAAGCCCATGTCGGCGCTGATGCCAGCACGGCGCTGGTCGAGAAAGTCTCGGTGACGCTGGCGAACGTCAATGACGGCCGAGCCGGCGAAAGCGGCGGGCCCAAAAACCAGCCCTCTGTACGGCGAAAGCCAGTATCCCGTATCTCAGGAGGCCGGATCATCCGGCGCATGGCGGCCGATCAGGGAGCGCAGCTCGCGGTCGATTTCAAGCAGTCGCGGATCGTAGCTGTCACGCGGGCGCGGTAGGGTTACTTGAATTGACTGGACGACGCGCGAGGGGCGCGGCGAGAAGACGATGATCCGGTCGGCGAGCCGGATCGCCTCGCGCACATCGTGGGTGACGAAGACAAACGTTGTGTTCTGCTCCCCGGCGATCCGTGAAAGGTCGGCGATCAGCCGGTCTCGCGTCTGCGCGTCAAGGGCGGCGAAGGGCTCGTCCATCAGCATGAACTCGGGTTCGGTGGCAAGCGTGCGGGCGATCGCGATGCGCTGCTTCATGCCGCCGGACAGCGTGCTCGGGTAGGCGTTCTCGAAGCCGGCCAGCCCGAGATGCTGGACGTAATGCTCGGCCCGGGCGCGGATTTCGGCACGGTCGAAGCGGCGCATCATCTCGAGGCCGAACATGATGTTGCCGAGCACGGTGCGCCAGGGAAACAGCACAAAGTCCTGGAAGACGATGCCTCGGTCCGGTCCCGGTCCCGCAACCGGCTTGCCGTGCAGCATCAACTCGCCGCCGCTCACCTTCTCGAAGCCGCCGATCATGTATAGCGTGGTTGACTTGCCGCAGCCGCTCGGGCCGAGCAGCACGGTGAACTCGCCGCGGCGGATCTGGAACGAGACGTCCTCGACGGCGACGACCGGTGGGTTGCCGTCCTGCGGAGTGAAGACCTTGCGGAGATTGCGGGCCTCGACGACAATCGGGCCTGCGGCGAGGCCGGTTTCTTGAACCGGTGTGACGCTTCCGTCCATCGTGCCGAGTCCTCCTTCGGTTTCGTGCGTCCTGGCGTTCATACGACCAGCCCCCAACGCTTAAGTGTGCGGCGTTCGAGCTGCGGGAACAGTATCTTCTCGATAGTGAGCCCGAGGAGCGCGATCAGGATAACGCCGGCATACATCGTTGCCACGTCAAAGAACTGACGGGCCGCGAAGATGGTGACACCAAGCCCTTCACCGTGCTGCGTGATGATCTCGGCGGCGATCACTGCACGCCAAGCATAGCCCATTCCGACGCGCAGCGCCGGCAGCATCTGCACCAGCGCGCTCGGTACAATGATGTGGCAGACGGTCGACCAACGGGTGGCGCCGTAGGAGCGTGCGACCCAGAGCTGACGGGCGGCGACCGAGCGGGCCCCCTGCAGCGCCCCGAGATAGAGCGGAATCCAGGCGGAAAAGATGACCGTGCAGACGATCACCGCCTGGCCCACGCCGAGCCAGAGCGAGAGCACGGGGATCGTCACGATCCCGGGCAGCGGGATCCAGAGTGCCACCAGTGGATTGAGCGCGGCGGCGATGTCGTCGTTCCTTCCGGCGAGCAGACCCAGCGCCGAGGCGGCAAGGAGCGCGATCGCAAAGCCGAGGATGAGGCGGCCGAGTGTAGCGGCCGTGGCGATCGCGAGGATGTGGTGCGGCCCAAGGAAGCCTTTCCAGAGGCTGTGCGCGATCGCGGTCGGGCTCGGGACCGCTGGGTTGTGGACGAGGCCGAACCCGACGAGCATCTGCCAGATTGCGAGCAGTGCAATCAGGATCAGCGGGTTGGAATGGCGCCGGACGAAGCCGGCGAGGCGGCCGCGGCGGGGCGGTTCGCAGGCGGTACCGCGAGCGTGGGCCGGCTGCATCACTGACTGCCTCCCGAGGCAATTACGCCCCAGCGGATCGCCGTGCGACGTTCGGCATGGCGGAACAGGGCTTCGATGCCGAAGCCCAGCAGCGCGATCACGACCATGTAGAGATAGATCGTGCGGGTGTCGAAGAACTGGGCGGCCTGGAAGATGGAGTAACCGAGGCCACCGGACAACGCGGTCAGGCTTTCGGTCGCGATCAGGGAGCGCCAAGCATAGCCCATGCCCATGCGCAGTCCGGCGATCAAGGGTACGGCGATCCCGGGCAGTAGGATGTGGCGGAAGACGTCGACTGGGCGGGTGCCGAAGGAACGGGCGGTCCAGTAGTAGCGCCTGTCGACCAGCTTCACGCCCTCATGGACGTAGACCGCGATAGGCACAAAGGCGGTGAAGATCACGACCGTTACGTCGGTCGCGTTGCCGATGCCGGTGATCAGCATGAGGATCGGCACGATGGCGATAGCCGGTACGGCCATTAGTACGGCGAAGACTGGCTGGAGCAGCTTGCCGGCCGGCGGCCACAGGGCCGAGATTACGCCGAGCGGCACGGCAAGAGCGACGGCGCAGGCGAAGCCGCCGAGCAGGCGGACCATAGTCAGGGTGATGTCGTGTTCGAGCTGGAACGGCACCGCGCCGCCCTGCCCGGCGAGCACGACGGCCTGACGGGCAAGCGTGACCGGCCCGGGCAGCAGCACGGTGGGCACGACGCCGAGACTGGACATGGTCTGCCAGAGGAGAAGGACCGTCCCGACCGAGGCGGCACCAATGCAGATGTTGCGCGAGGGACGCCACCGTCCCCTGGCATGCCCCGCCATGCTGGCTGCACCGGACATGGTTCAGTGCTTTTCCTTGGCCTTGGCCGTAGTGAAGGCGAGGCGCAGCGGCTCGGGGTCGATCAGCTTGCCGAAATCGGGAACTTTCGCGATCTTGTGTTCCCTGACCATGAAATCGCCGACCCTTTCAAGTGCCGCGATATCGGCCTTCGTGATGTGCATGTCGAAGGTCATATGATTGAAGGCGCGAGTGAAGGCGGCGGGGCTGACCGAGGCGCCGCTCTCGCCGGCGACCTTCGCGGCGAGCTTGCCGGCACCGGTCGGGTCCGTCTTGATGAAGCGATACATGTCGATCATCGAGGCGAGGACCCGCACCACGGCGTCGCGATGTTTCTCCACGAAGGCCTTTCGCGCGATGAGGAGCGACGGATCGGAACTGACCTCGCCGAAGCTCTGGATGACCTTGGCAATGCCCTTGGTCACCAGGATCGAGGGAGTCGGCTCCCAGACCAAAGCGGCGTCGATCTGGCCCGAAGCGAGGGCTGACCCCATGTCCCCGGGTTTCATGTTGACGATGAGGAAGTCGCTGTTCTTCCAGCCCTTCTCCTTAAGATAGAGCTCGAAGATGATATAGGCTCCAGAACCGACCGGCATGGCGATGCGCTTGCCCTTGAGGTCGGCGAGCGACTTGTAGGACGCGCCGGGCTTCACCATCAGCTCATGGCGCTGGCCGCCGGAATGGGTGGCGGCGACGATGACGAGTGCGCCGGATGCGTGACCGAAAGCGCTAAGTGCGGGCCCCGATCCGCTGTCGGCTAGATCGGAACGGCCGGAGAGCAATGCCTGCATCGATTGTACCCCCGAGGGCGAGACGGTCCCGGCCACATGCACACCGTAGGGTTCTGCCCAGTTCCTGGCGCGGTAGACGAAATCTTCCGGCACGCGCTGCATCGCGTAGTGAACCGTGGGCAGGCCCGCGCGGGCGAGGCGCGGCAGTATCACGACCGCCGGCGCGGCGACGGCGATCGTCATGGATTTCCGTCGGGAAAGAAGCTGGGTCATGGGACGTTTCCTTGTTCTGGCTTCTGGTGATCCTGTTTCGGATGCGATGCACGGGTTCCTACTGGGCGGCGGAACGGCGTCCTTCCCGCGCGGCGAGGATGTGCCGGGCGGCGGATTCACCGGCCTGGCGGCCGAACACGGCGCCGGAGGTGAGACCCGAGCCGCCAGGGTAGTTGAAAGCGAACAGGCCGCCGACCAGTTCGCCCGCCGCGAACAGGCCGGGGATTGGCACGCCCGCGACATTCTCGACCATCGCTTCGGTATTCACCTTCAGCCCGCCGAAGGTGAAGGTGATGCCGCAGGTGACGGCGTAGGCGACGAAAGGCGGTTCGGCGATCGTGTTGGCCCAGTTCGATTTCGGCACGGCGAGGCCGGCGGTTCCGCGTCCGTCCTTGACGTTCGGATCGAACGTTATGTCCTCGCGCACGGCTTCGTTGAAGGTGGCAACCGTGCGCAGGAAGCCTTCGGCGTTGACCCCCTCCATGCCGGCGGCCAGTTCCTCGAGCGTATCGCCCCTGGCCTTGGTGACCTCGCGGATCCGGTATTCGTCGCGCAGCAGGTGGGAAACCTTCGCGTCGAACACCTGCCAGGCGAACATGCCCGGCTGCATCAGGATCTCGCGGCCGTATTTCGCGTAGGTGTAGTTACGGAAGTCGGCCCCCTCGTCGAGGAAGCGCTCGCCGCGAGCGTTCACCATGATGCCGAATGGGTAGGAGTGTTTCTGGAACTGGTCGCCGATCGCAAGGTCGCCGAAGGCGGGGGCGTTCAGGTCCCAGCCGACCGCGTGGCAGCCGGACCAGTGGCCGGCGGGCATCGCCCCGATCGCGAGGGCGCTGCTGATCCCCTCGCCGTTATTGAAGCGCGTGCCGCGGACTTTCGCGAGGTCCCAGTCCGGGCCGAGATAGCGCGCCCGCATTTCGGCGTTCGATTCGAAGCCGCCACAGGCGAGGATGACGGCGCGGGTGCGGATGGTGCGGCGCCGTCCACCATGTTCGATGCGGACGCCGCAGATACCCTCATCATCGGTCTCGAGCCCGACCATCCGGGTCTCGTAGGCGATGCGGATGCCTGCGCGGCCAGCCGCCGCATACAGCATGTCAATGAGGCCGGGACCGCCGCCGACCACCTCGCAGGCGACGCCGCCCCAGAAGCGGAACTTGCCGTTCACCTTGAAGGCCTGGCGGCCAAGGCTGGGCTGGAAGCGGATGCCCTGCCGGCGCATCCAGGCCAGGGTAGCCCTACTGCGTCGGACCAGCATTTCGGCGAGGTCCGGGTCGCAGCGGTTTTCGGTGACGCGGAACAGGTCGTCGAAGAACCGATCCTCGGTGTAGCGGCCGAAATCGACGTCTCGCCGGTCCGTCTCGCTGAGTTCGTCGATCACTTCGGCATATTCGTCGAGATCGGCATAGGCGAATCGCATCGCGCCGGCGGTGTAGGCCGAGTTGCCGCCGCGTTCGGCCTCTGGCGCGGCCTCGATCACCAGCGGCACAACTCCCGTCTCGGCGGCCGCGAGAGCGGCGCAGATCGCGGCGTTGCCGGCACCGACGACGACGATCTCCGCCTCATTTGGCCATGGCGCGTCCATGTCCCGTTTCCTCTTCTTGTTTTCCGTTCTTGTTTTTTTTCCGGCGCCGCCGCTCGGCGATCAGCCGGTCGAGCGCGGCCGCCTGAGGGGCCGGCAGGTAGTTCTGGCGCAGGCGCAGCAGCGCCGGGCCGAATTCGGCGTCGAGCTCGCGTTCGAAGCGCGCGAAGATCTCGGCGACGTAGATTTCATGGCGGATCAGGCTCTCGGCGAGTGTGACCACCGGCAGGTTGCGCGTGTGCGCGCCGATGCCGCCTTCCGCCGTGTTCACCGTCAGCGCCTCGGCAAAGTCGATCGCGACGGTGACGAGCGTGTAGCCAAGCCCGACCTCGATGCCGTTGTTCTCGTGCATGAAGATCCGGCTGGGCGGGGCAAGCGGATATTCGTCGACCACCGAGGGATCGCCGAAGACGATGAGGACCACCTGCACGCCGCGTTCGGCCGCGGCGAGAAGCGCGGGACGATGGTCGCGCAGCAGGCGTTCGTGCGCCTTGATCCAGACATGCTGGGTCGCGGAAGCGATCATGCCGGCGATCTTGGCGTGGATCGCCTCGGTGCCGCGCAGCGACCAGACATGTTCCTCGCCGTCCGGGCGGTCGATCTCGGCCAGTATTTCGGCGGCGCGGCGGCACTGCGCTTCGAAGCCGGTCTGCATCCGGGGAAACAGCACCTCGGGGCGGACCGGCGCATAGCGCACCGGGTTCTCGGTGACCGGCTGGCAGGCGCCCTTCTTGCTCAGGGTTTCGAGCGCCGCGTAGACGTTGGCGCGCGGCAGGCCGGTCTGCTTGCCAACCTGGTAGGCGGTGACGGGACTTTCGCGGAGAAGGGCAATATAGGCTTGGGCCTCGTAGTCGGTGAAGCCAAGGCTGCGAAGTGGCTCGATCAGGTCGGTCATCGCCGGTGTGGTGTTCGTTCCCATCGCGCCCGTCTCAGGCCATCAGCCGGTAATTGACGGCGCGCCCGATCCCCTGGCGGAGCCCTTCGAGGCGGAGCACCTGGCCGGGAGTGACATTGGCAAGATTGATTTCAGGACCGTAGAGATTCAGCATTTCGGCGTGCTGCTGCGGGAAGCGGTAGGGGTCGGTTTCGATCAGGAGGCTGGCGAACCAGTCCTGCCGCACGAGCGTCCTCATCGCGTCCGCGTCCAGCATGTCGATCTCGCTCTGTTCCACGATCACGTGGGCGACGCCCGCGTCCGTCACGTCGGCCACGAGGCGGCCAAGCTCTTGCACCGTGAAGGCGGCTTCGGGATTCTTGCGCCCGAATTCGTAGATCACTTCGAAGCCGCGGGACTGAAATCGTTCGATGAGCCGAAGCCGCTCGTCGTCATCGAGCGTCACGTAGTTCTCGGAGATTTCGAGCATCGGGATGCCGATGCGTTCGAGCAGCGACAGCATTTCATCGAGCGCACCGCGCTGCCAGGCATATTCGAACAAGATGCCGCCGCTATAGGTCATGATGCCGGCATCGGCGTAGGTGGCAACGATCATCTTCACCGTCGTCTCAGGCATGAGCAGGGAATTGAGCGCGTAGATCTTGGCGTAGTCGATATAGGCGCCGGCGCAGGCGATGAGGTCGTGGATCGCTGCGGGACCGGTCCAGCCGAACGTGTCAGGCCCGAAATCGATCATCGCGGTGATTCCGCGCGCGCGAGGCTTTGGATTATGGCGGGGCAGGGCGAGCTCCATTTCTCAGTCTCCCGCCGGCTTCGCGCCGGAGATGGTGACGACGCGGGCAAGCGCCTCGATTTTCGCCGCGGGAACGTAGAGAACCCCGTCCATGATCGGACGCGCCGTGCGTTCGACCTCGGCTGACCGGATGTGGAACTTTTCGCCCTCAGCCGCGATGTCGGCATTGACGCGAAGCACACCGGCGGGATGGCCGAGCCGGATCGGACCGCCGCGCCAGCCCAGGGCGGATTCGGCGATCACGCTGCCTGCGACTGCGGCGGCGACGGCGGTGCAGATCGACCCGGTGACCGCCAGCGCCTTGTGCGGCCGCTGCATGGACATCTGGCGCACGCAGAGATCGACGTCGCCGGCGCCGACGATCATCCCTTCGGGCGTTTCGTAGTCCTGCGGCGGGGCGACCATGATCACGCGCGGGACGTTAGGGCTCGCCGCGCGGGCGGTCCCGGGTGAGGCGGCGAGGCCAAGCACGGTGGCGGCCCAGCCCCGCACGGCTTCGAGCCGGGCGAGGAGTTCCTCGTCGGCGGCGATGGAGGCTGCACTCTCGGTGCCTTTCCGGCCGAGATCGGACGCGCGGACGAAGACGAAGGGCGTCGCGGCGTCGACCAGCGAGACCGCGGCCGCGACACCGTCGAGGGAGATGCGGTCATACGCGTTACCGGTGGGCAGCAGATGGCCGGAGACCGCGCCAGAGCAGTCGCCGAAATCGAGGCCGATTCGCGCCCCGGTGCCGGGCACGCCCGGAATTGCGCAATCCCCCTCGATCGCGGGCAGCCCGTCCTCGACCGGGATGCGCGCGATGATTACCTGGCCGGTGTTGGTCGCATGGATGCGGACCGTGGTTTCCGGCGCTGTGGGGGGAACGAGGCCGCGTATGATCGCGAACGGGCCGACGCCGGCGAGCATGTTGCCGCAGGTTCCGCCGACGCCGATCTGCGCCGAGTCAAGCGAGACTTGGCAGAATGTGTAGTCGACATCGGCGTCCGGGCGTGTCGACGGCGCGACGATCGCGGCCTTGCTTGTCAACGCATCTGCACCGCCGATGCCGTCGATCTGCCGCATGTCGGGTGAACCGAAGGCGGCGAGCAGCAGAGCGCCGCGCTCGCGCTCGTCCGCGGGCAGGTCCTCGCCGAGAAAGAAGCCGCCGCGACTCGATCCTCCGCGCATGAACAGGCAGCGCAGGGATCTTTGCCGCGGATAGCTGACCCGGATGGGTTCAGGCGGCGCGGAGTGCGGGCTTTCCATCGGCCACCACGGTCATGCCGGGAATGATCGAAGCGTTTTCGAGCGTTTCGATATCCATCAGCGTGCGATTGAGTTCGGTGGCGCGCTCGTCGTCGATGGTGAGAGCGGCCATGCCGATGAACTTGCGTTCCAGCTCCTCGGCGGAGAGCGGGTTGGTCGGCTCACCGCGCGGCTCGGAGGATTCGCGGTGGATTGTCTGCCCGTTCCTGAGCCGGATCTCGATCCTCGCCTGGCGGCCGCCCAGGCCGAATGCCGGCTCGGCGACGAGGGTGACGCGGTGCTGCGCGGCGTCGTGGATTTCGGGCATCTCGAAGCCGGCCCAGTAATCGCGCAGGCCGTTGCTGCCGAGGGCGAGAGCGAGAGCGATGCCAAACTGGGTGCTGCCCATGGCCACATTGAGGTTCGGACAGGGCAGTTTCGAGGCCTGGCGGATCGCCAGCTCGCTCATGTGCACCTTAATCCGTTCAACCTCGGCAAGGCGCGCGCCGTCCTCCCAATAGGCAGCCTGGGCAAGGTCGAGCGGGCCATGCGCATAGCGGCAGGCGGCATGTGGCTTGAAGCCGACTTCCATGATCGCGTGACGGGTGCCCAGCCCCTCGACGAGTTCGGCGGCGTCGAAACGGCTGGTGAAGGCGTTGAGGAAGCCTTCGCGCGATTCAAGCGCCTTGCGCGGGCCGGTGAACCCGCTGCGCGCCATGATCGCGGCCATCATGCCGTTCATCGCCCCCTTGCCGGGGCTGAAAGGCTTGGCCATGCAGGAATCGTCGAGATACGCTTGGATGCCGGCGGACTGCATCGCGGCGAGGCCGATGGCGCAGGCGATCTGTTCCTCGTCGCCGCCGAGCAGTTTCGTCGCCATCGCCGCCGCGCCGAGCAGGGCGACGGTACCGGTGGTATGGTAGCCGCGCTGGCGGTGGCCGGGATTGATCGCCTTGGCGATGCGCACGGCGATTTCGTAGGCGCCAACGACGCCGGCGACGAGCTCTCTGCCCGAGCAGCCGGCAAGCTCGGCACTCGCCATCGCGAGGGATATGATGACCGAGCCGCCCTTGATCAGGCCCGAGCCGTGTGCGTCGTCGAGTTCGACGCCGTGACCTAGCATGGCGTTGCAGAGCACAGCCATCGGCGCCGGCACCTTCAGCCCGTAGCCGGTGACCGTGGCTTCGGGCTTGCCGCCCCAGCCACGCACCAGTTCGACCATGCGGGCGGCGGGTTCGGCGATGGCGGAGGCAGCGATCTGGTTACCCACGCCGTCGCGAATGATTGTCTTCGCCTTGAGGATGACCTCTTCGGGCAGATTCTCGTAGCGCAGGCCAGCGAGATGCCTGGCGTAGCGCATTGTCAATCCGGCGATCCGGCTTTCATCGGCCTGGCGATCAAGCAGTCCCTGGTCCACTTTGTTTCCTCCGCGCAGAACGTCGCTGTAATCACTACTACCAAAATCCGAGAGGCATGCAACCCCTTTATGTCCACCTTTTGTGTGTCGACACATCTGACCTGTCCGCATACGCACCAACGATCCGGTCGCTGCATTCGAGGGGACCGCAATCACTGCGTCTTGAGTAGCAAGTCATCGAGCTACGTATTCGTCAGCTACGGCTTTCAGGATTGCTCGAGTTAACCTCGGCCTATCGGCTAGCTGGATACGAGCGCGTGTCCGCTACGCGTGAACGTCCACTAGGTTCAGCCATTCTCTGGGAGCGCACTGGCGGCTTTGGAGTGGAAAAACTAGGTAAGCTGCCATTGGTGGTCGGCAGTCGCACCAGGAGATGATGGCCCAAGCCGACGTGAAAAACGGGGGGCACGATGCCTGCTGATGGCGGGTGCGTTCTTCCAGGGGACTTTCGTATGCTCTCGGCGCCCAAAATTTTCCAGGATTCCGGCTTGTCCGGCTTTGGGCATGACCTGCAGGATAGCGGACACAGGGGGTTAAGTAGAATTGACTCTGTCTGGGGTTTCCAAAGCGGGAGTCTTGGCAATTCCCGCGAGCGGTATCGGCGCAAAAATCACGAGGTTTCCCGCCAAGATGAACGGCACGCCAAGCAATGCACGCCACGTCCAGGCATAGCTTTCGAGTATGGAGGATAAAACGAGCGCAATGATCGGCGAAATAACCGTGACGTAGGCAGCGTGCGACGGGCCGATCCTGGCAACGAGTGACAGGTAGGCAAAGAAACCAACGATTGACCCGATAAGCACAAGGTAAGCCAGGCCACCCAAATAGGCCGCCGAGACGTGCGGCATGTATCTGTAGCCACCGATGAAGACCACCGAGGCTAGGATCAACGCGCCCCAGCTCATCCCGCGAGCGATTGCATTGGGCAGGTTGGTGCCATCGGCCGTTGCGCGGCGTGAGGCAAGATTTCCCAACGAAAACGAGCAGGTTCCCGCCATGGCCAACAGCACACCCCGGACGTAGTGGGTTCCACCCGGTGCCGTGACTTGGTCTGCGAAGAGTAGCCCCACTCCGGCGATACCTAATACTCCGCCTACCAGAACGCGCCACCCGGGGCGTATTTTATGGAAAAGCCACTGGTTCAGCACGTTGAAGACTGTCGCCATGCTGAAAATGACGGAAACCAACCCGCTCGGAATGTCGTGTTCCGCAGAATAGAAGAGGAGGAAGTTTCCCGAGAAGAGCGTCAGGCCCATCGCCGCGAACCAGAAGTGCTGCCGTGGGCGGACCCGCCTGACTTTCCGGGTCGCCAACAGGATTAACCACGTGCCCGCAGCCGCAAGCGCAAAACGCCAGAAGACCGAGACCACATCCGGCGTGAGACCGAGCTGAAGGTGAATCGCATACCAGGTGAGACCCCACGCGATCGAAACAATTAGGAACAGGAACACCTGCATATGGTCACAACTCCGGAAGCGATTGGCGTATCCCGATCATGGAGCGATCTTGCAGTCCTGTCTGTCAGGCTCGGCCTGCGGTTGTCAGATTCTTGCTGTTTTCTATCAGCCCCGCGTGAGACACTATTGCTGGCGCCGCCGCGCTCTGGTCCTTTGCGTCCAGGGAACGCATTCGCAATGCTCAATCTTGCCGGCCACTCAGTCTACGACCATCTCGCCAACGCAGGCGTGCCGCTTCGAGCTGCCGCCACGTTCGGCGACGGCCTCGCCGGAGCATTGTGGGATCGGAATGAGGACGCGACGGCGCGATACGAAACGCCGAGCCATCACACGCTGAGCCTGTACGTTTCGGGTGGTCTCGCGTTCCGGCGGAGGCTTGGAGAGGCCGCTGTGCCCAGCTTCGGACCGGGGAGCCTCTGCCTCATGCCGCGGGGAGCTTCTTCCGAATGGGAGGTCAGTGGCCCAATCCGCATGCTGCACCTCTACATCTCGCGACAGGCATTCGACCGTGCCGTCGTTGCCACTATCGACGCCGATCCTGATCGAGTGCATCTTCTGGATGTTCCCTATTTCCAGGACCCGGTGATCGAATCGGTCATGCGTCAGGTCGTGTTACCTCTCGACTGGAACGAGCCGTCAGAGCGAGTGGCGATAAGCCATGCCGCACAGACGTTGCTTGCGTATCTCATCAGTCGTTTAACCGAACGCGGGCCTCGGGCGCTGGAAGCCCGGGGCGGACTTTCCCCAGCGGCGCTACGACGCGTATCCGAATTCATCGCAGCCCACCTGGCAGCTCCCCTTTCAGTCATGGATCTTGCGTCCTGTGCTGGGCTCAGTCCCCACCATTTCGCGCGGGCATTCCGCCGATCCACGGGCGAGAGTCCGCACGCGTTCGTGCTTCGCTGCCGGATCGAACGGGCAAAAGAAATTCTCTCGGGCGGCATGGCGGTGAGCGATGTGGCTGCACTTTGTGGCTTCAGCAGTCAGAGCCACTTCACAGCAAGATTTCGCCAGATGACCGGCGTGACGCCCGGGCAATTTGTGCGGGGAATATGAATGTCGGCAGAGTGGCGCCAATGGCCGCCTGGTGTCCGCAATGCGCCCTCCAGAACTGGAAATGCTAATATTGGCTGCTTTAGGCAAGGCCGACCAGATGGGCCGGCGCCCGGAGTTGCCGACGCATCGGCGCCTGCTGAGCTAGGGTTTGTGGGGATTCATCGTGAGTTGATGACGGCTGCGGCGAGGTGGATCATTGGCTGGAAGCTCTGGTCTGTTTTGCAGGCGCGCAGGGCGATGCGTTTGAACTCCTTGAGCTTGCAGAAGAAATTCTCGATCAGATGACGCCATTTGTAGGTTTCGTGGTCGATTTTCAGCTTCAGTGCCCGGGCCGGGTGCTGGGAAATGACGATCCTGGCGCCTCTTTCGTTGAGTTCTGCGACCAGAGCGTTGCTGTCGAATGCCTTGTCTGCGATCAATCCACCGAATTCGACGTTGTCGATCAGTGGCGGGACCTCGATGCTGTCATAGCGATTGCCCGGCATGAGACGAAAGCGCACAAGGTTGCCCAAGGCATCCGTCAGCGCCAGAATTTTGGTTGTCATGCCGCCTTTGGAACGGCCTATGGCCTGGCTTTGAGTCCCCCTTTTGCGCCCTGGCCGTGACGGTGGACCTTGACGATCGTGCCGTCGACCATGGCGTATTCCATATCGGGTTCATCAGATACCGCGTCGAAAATCCGTTTGAAAACATCAGCGCGGCGCCAGTCGTTGAACCGGCGGTAGGCCGTGCTCCAGTTGCCAAACATCGAAGGCAGATCACGCCACGGACTGCCAGTAAGGACAATCCAAAGCACCGCTTCCAGAAACAGCCGATTGTCCCGGCCGCTGCGGTCAGGGTCACTCGCCTTGCCAAGACAATGCGGTTCTATCCTCGCCCATTGGGCGTCCGTCAGTACAAATCGTTCCATTCACAGCGTGAATCACAGCCACGCCCAAATGGGAATCCTAAATCCCCACATGCCCTAGACGACGTCCTCTAAAGGCTGTGGTGATGCGCGGAGAGTAGCCGACGTCAGACGCTTCCCGTGCGTTCAATGACCAGCACGCGCGCTGCCCCAGTCGGTACGGCTCGGTGAGCTTCGCCTTCTTCCGCATAGAAAATGGAACCCGCAGTCAGCCTCAATACCCGTTCTGCTCGGTCCTTTCCGACTTCCATGTCAACTATTCCGTCCAGCACGACAAATATTTCCGGCCCATCGTTGACATGCCAAATATAGGGCTTGTCGGTCCAATGCAGCCGCACGGTGAATCCATCCAATTCAGCAATTGCGATCGCATCCCAAGCCCGCTTACCCGTGAACGTATCTGCCTCGACGATGTTCATCTCCATCTCCTCCTGACGTCCGGGAGATGCTATAGCATCGTGATATGGACAAGATTGCGAAACGTCGTGATTGGCGACACTTCGAAAGTGCGCAATGAACCGATTGGGCAAGCGATTAGACGAGATTGATCGTAAAATCGTCGGCTTCCTGCGGCATGACGCACGCCGCTCGACAGCCTCAATCGCGCGAGCACTCAAACTCTCCCGGACGGCGGTTCGGGCTCGGATCGCCCGCTTGGAAAGCGACGGCATCATCCTGGGCTATTCGGCGGAGTTGGCACCCCATGTGGATGGCGGAATATCGGCCCTGATTACAATTTCGATCGCTGTTCGACCCTGCAGCCTTGTGGTGGATCAACTCCTGTCATGGCCGGTGGTCGAACGAGTTTATTCAATAGCAGGTGATCAGGATGCCGTTCTCGTCGCTTCAGTGGCATCTGCTGCGTCCTTGTCCGACCTGGCGGACAAGCTGCAGGCCCTTCCCGGTGTGCGCAAGGTTCAAACGACCGTAATTCTTTCCGAGCACAAAGCACAAACGTCAGCTCTGCCATAGCCATCGCCCAAAAAGCGAGATTGGTTCGAGCAACGTTCCTTTTACAGTGCCCTTCGTGGGCTTGCCGTTGCCAGCCCCAGATCTGCTGGGTGTCGGCCTCGTCGCTCAGCCGAACAGTGCGCGCAGATGATCATTCAGGAATACACCACCCGGATCCATCTGACGGCGGAGTGCGCGGAAATCTTCGGCCTTGGGGTAGAGGGCGGTGACGTCCTCGGCATCAAGGAAGTGCATCTTGCCCCAGTGCGGTCGCGAATTGTAGCGGCGTAAAATCGCGTCGACATCGCGCAGATAGTCCCAGTAATCGATCCCTGGCCCTCCGGAGACCGACAAAGTAACGCTGTCCTGCTGATGGAACGGGCTCATCCACGCCGGATCGCCCGCGGTGAAGCGAAACTCGATCGGGTAGATGCAGTTTGTGTGTTTGGTCAGCATCAGCTCGCGTACATCACGCAGGGCATCCTTCCCGTGTTCGGCCGGCACTGCGTATTCAAGTTCGTGGAAGTTCGGTACGTATTCGATCGGATAGATATCCGAGCTATAGGCGATGCGCTCGAACGCACCCTCCGTCGGCGGGGCCTCGGTAATGTCCATCACTTTCATCTCGCAGACATCGGCAGTCTTATTCGTGCTGGAAACTGCCGCGGTGTCAGGGAGGCAGTAGAGGTGGCGGCTTTCCGGCACCGGGCACCAGAAGAAGCCGAAATGGCGATGGGTGGCGGCGAGTTCATCGTAGCGCTCCATGCAAGTTTCGAAATCGTCGCGCCAGAGCCTTTCGTGCAGATTGTAGGCCGGCATCGCTTGCAGGGTGATTTCCGAAATCACTCCGAGCGTGCCGACCGCGACCCGCGATGCGTGCAGCATGCCCATGTCACGTTCATCTACGGTGAGGATAGCACCATCCGGCTGCACCAGCCGCATGGCGACAATCTGCGAGGCCATATTCGACAGACGTGCCCCAGTGCCGTGGGTGCCGGTGCAGAGCGCGCCGGCCACCGCTTGGGTGTCAATATCACCCTGGTTGACCAGCGACAGCCCGGCCGCCTTGAGCGCCCGACCCACCTCGCTGATCCGCGTGCCGGCGCTCACCGTGACGCGCTGGCGTTCGGTATCGATGGTTCGGATGCCAGTCATGCCGGCGAGGGTGAGCAGCAGCCCGCCGGTTGCGACGATAGGAGTGAAGGAATGACCCGAGCCAGCGCAGCGGATGTTCAAACCCTGCGCATGGGCTCGGGCCATCATTTCGGCCAGTTCGGCCTCGCTAGCGGGAGCCCCCTTATAGAGCGGCACACAGGATTGGTTGCCGACCCAGTTTCTCCAGAGACCACCTTTTTCGAACGCTGACATGAACACCTTCGCTCAGATCGAGGTAAAACAATTGTCGACGAACAGATGGGCGCCGCTAATGAAGCTCGCCTCAGGGCCAACAAGGAACAAGGCGGCTTGCGCGACCTCCTCCGGTCGGCACATCCGCCCTTGCTGCGCCGCGATCGCCGCCTCAGAAACATCGACGCCGATGCCGGAAAGCAGATCAAGTTCCCGTTCGCCATGAGCTGTTCGAATGAAACCGGGGCAAACCGCGTTGCAGCGGATGTTGCGGTCGCGATATTCCACCGCAATCGCGCGAGCGAACATGTGACAGGCACCCTTGGTGGTATCGTAGAGCACCTCGCCCGGCGTCGCCGCGACCGCCGAGATCGAGGAGGTGCAAACGATGCTACCCCCGCCCGCCGCGATCATCTGCGGCAGCACCGCACGGGTCATCAGGAACATGCTGCGCACGTTGATCGCCATCAGCCGGTCCCATTCTTCGGCCGTAGTGTCGAGAAACGGCTTAACGATCAGGGTACCGGCGTGGTTGAACAGCACGGTGATTGGCCCAAGAGCGTCGCTCACCGTGCCAACGGCGGCTGTAACTGCGGCTTCATCCGACACGTCGGCGGCGGCGAACACCGCTTCATGCCCCGCCTCGCGCAGTGTTGTGGCCAAGGCTTCGCCGTCGCTGCCTGGCAGATCGACGATGCCGATCTTCGCCCCTTCGCTGGCGAACAGCACCGATGCCGCCCGCCCGCAACCTCCTGCACCGCCACTGACGACCGCGATCTTACCAGCCAACCGCCCGCTCATAGCATCCACCCTTTCGTCAGTGTCGGCATGTTCAGTCTCCGCTCCCTTCCAGTGCTTGTTCTTCCAGCGTGATCAGCTGGGCACGCTCGGCGATCTGCTCGCGGCTGATCGGCGGTCCCTGAAAGCGTTTGCGCTCGAAGCCGAACCAGATAACGGTGGTCAGCGCCAGCACGCCAAGGGTTACGGTCAGCGCCTGATTGTTCGGTGGCTGCACACCGACATAGAGCAGCACGGCAGCACCGATGATTGCGAGCACTGCGAACACCGGATAGAGCGGCCCGACATCGAACGGCCCCATCTGCGTCCAGCTGCGCCGGTAGGCGATCAGTCCCGCGACTATTGGCAGTAGATAGGAAATATAGAGGAAGATCACGCAGACCGCCGCGATCGTGGTGTAGACCGGTGCATAGACCGTGAAGCCGATCGAGAGCAAAGAGACCACCCAAATCGCAATCATCGGTGTACGGAAACTGTGGCTCACTTTGCGCAGATAGCGTGAACCGGGCAGCCCGCCGTCACGCGAAAAGGCAAAGACCATGCGACTTGCAGAGGTGACGGTAGCGAGACCGCAGAGGTACTGTGCAATCGCAATAGCGATATAAAGCGGCAACTTCAGCCCGACCGGGATCGCGTGATCCATGATCCAGAAAAACGCGTTACCGCCTTGTGCCGCGGCCTTGTCCATGTTCGGCACCGCAAGAATCACAGCCGAGAGCATGACCCAGCCGAATAAGCCGGACCAGACCACGGAATGGATCATGCCCCGTGGAATCGAGCGAGCGGCGTTAATGGTTTCCTCGGCAGTGTGTGCCGAAGCGTCGAATCCAGTAACGGTGTAAGCCGGCAATAGGAGGCCAAGCAGGAACAGATAGGTGAGGTTGCCGGTGTGCGGCCAGGTACCGCCGCCGGCCTTGCCGCTGTAGTTCGCGAAGGTCCAGAGTCGCGAAAGGTCGAGATGCGGCGCATAGGCGAGCAAGGCGACGGTGAGCGCAATAGCGCTGCCAAAAATCAGATAGCCAGAAAAATCGGTTAGTTTCGAGGTGAGCCTGATCCCGAGATGGTTGACTAATCCTTGGCTTAGCGTGATGCAGCCGACGATTATTGTCTGGGTCAGGATACTGTAGCCGGTCGGGATGCTGGGTGTGAGGGCGGCGGTGTCGATCCCCAGCGCCGGCGCGAGCGCCCCCAGCAAAAACAAATAAGTGCCGACATTGATGGCTGCAAGCACGGTGATCAGCCCGATCAGATTGAACCAGGCGGTTATCCAGCCAAGAAACCGACCGCCGAGCAGCGAACCCCAGTGATACAACCCACCCGCCGTCGGATAGGCCGAGCCGATCTGCCCCATCGCAATCGCGAAAAACAGCGAGAATAGGCAGGAGAGTGGCCAGCCGATACCTATCGAGGCGCCGCCCACGCTTGCAATGCCTTGGCTGAACGAGTTGATGCCGCCGGAGACGATACAAATAATCGAGAAAGATATCGCGAAGTTTTGGAACGTCCGCATTCGGCGGGCAAGTTCTTGAGCATAACCCATTTGGTGCAGCGTCGCTGTATCTTGATCGAGTACGCGGATATCATCGGGTCGTTCGGACATGATCGGTCTCCCAAAATTCGATGAAGGCACCGGGTAAGCTGACGTGAGCACCCCTAAGCGCGCCTCGCTCCTGACGATCTTCCGCTCTTTGAGAGGCGGGTTATGATATGATGAATTTGTGACGTCGCCGGATAAAACTCGCTATATCCCGAAAGGGATACGAGGGCTGCAGGGATCTAGGAGTGACGGATGACCGGATATCCAGATGAACCGGCCGCTAATATGCCGGTGGCACGCGAAGCTGACATGATCGCAGCTGTAATTGGGCGAATCGGGACGCCAGATTTGCTGCTCACGCTTGATCAGGTGCTGAAATCTATCGCGGATTTCGATCTCTCCGTAGTCTTCGGCTATCCCTACGGCGAATGTCCGCGCCTGCTACACAATGGCTATGGTGCACACGCGACACACGAGGCGCTCGATGCCTACCTGCGCGGCGCCTATCTGCTTGATCCGTTCTATACCGCGAGCGTACACGGTCATTCACCCGGACTGTGGCGGATGCGCGAACTCGCACCAGATGATTTTTTCCAGTCGGATTTTTACGGTTCGTCCGAGGTCCACCCTTGTATTTCGCTCGAACCGGGGTCTTTGGTCGAGGAAATCGGATTTCTGGTGCCGCTGCCCTGTGGCTTCACCGCCGCCTATTCGCTGATGCGCAAAACGGGGCGGCCGCCATTCAACGAGGGCGAAATGAGCCGTCTGCGCGCGTTTGAACCTATAGTACGCGAGGCGCTGCGCAGCCATTGGCGGCAACTCGACAGCAGCGCTCCGGTAAGCCCACCCGGCGGCGGCCTGGAAGCGGCTTTCGCTCGATTCGCGCAGGATTATCTGACTTATCAACAGCGCCGGATCGTCCAGCTCATCCTGCGCGGCCACAGCACGCTCTCGATCAGCACAATTATTGGCAGCACCGAAGGCACCGTCAAAATTCATCGGAAAAATATCTATCGGCGGCTCGGAATTTCGAGCCAAAGTGAATTGTTTGGCTGTTTCATCAAGAGCTTATTCGGCGATGAGCGGTCATGTCCGGATTCCATTTCTGGGCGATCCGACTGCCCGCCGGCGACGAGTTTTCGGAGATGAGCGATCCGGCAAGTGGGGCTCCAAGTGCGTAGAGGATATCGGGTTGAGCGGACCAGGCGGTCGAGCCGGGTGACCATTGATGGTATCATCGGCCTCCAGCCCGTCGATCACCTTGCGGAGCTGGACGCCGTCGGTCCTGGCGTCGCGTCGCTAGCAGTTTCCTAGAAGACCTTCCCGCCGCCGGCGGCTTTCAGATGGGTGACCTGGGCGACCACGCTCTGCCCATCGGTGGAGACCCGGGCATACGCATAAATCATGCAGGAACTATGGATTGGCCCGCCCCCGATGAGTGGCCAGAGTTGAAGTTTGGCCGAACGCATTCAAGCGCCTGCCTGAATCGGAGTGGCGGCTGTGTGGCAAAGAGCGTGCGGCGGATACTTTACGGGAGGGCTGTATTCAGGAGCAAGTTAAGGTGGTTGCGGGGATATGAAACCACCGAGAGTTGATGCTCGTATGCTGCCGAGCACGACGAGAAACTCTCGTTGGCGATGGGCATGAGCGTCAAGGCCGGTGACAGGTCCTATGGTGCGCGTGGAGTGATGTACGTGAAGAGGGCCTGGTCTGCGGCCAGCACCGTGTTGAGCGGCTGATGCTCGAGAACGGCTTCCCGGCGCGCCCGAAGCGCCGCGCCTAGGCGAAGGACAAAGGCGAGCGCGCGATGATCCCGACAACATCCTTGATCGGGAGTTCTCCGCCGCCCGGCCAACCTAAAAATGGCAGGTCCGCTTCATTTATATTTGGGCCACCGCAGGATGACTGTACGTGGCCGTGGTTCATTGTCTCTTCTCCAGACGCATCATCGGCTGGTCGATGAAGACAGAGCGCGACGCTGCGCTGGTCATAGATGCGTTGAGGATGGCCGTCTGGCGCCGCGGCAATACTTCTTCATCGAGATCGGCTATGTCACCCTCATGGAGTTTAAGGCCCAGGCTATGCAAATTTATTGCCCATAAAATCGGCAGCAGCTCAGTCGGACTCGGTAGCCGCGCCGGACGTCCGGCGGAAGGGTAGTGTGATTTCCTATGGACCGTTTCGTAATTCGGTAGAGGCAAAGAACGGGATCAACGCTCTTATTCGGAAGAAATTTGGCTTTGCCCGCACGACAAAAATGGGAATCGTCTGGCAGGAAGGCGATGCGTGCACCATGCTCCAGCCAGCGTTGCCCCATCCTAGCTGCTATTCAGAAATGATGGTGGAGGAGGTCGGTCACGCCCGGAAAACGCCGTCGATCGGCTCGATGGCCTGGTGGATACAACCGACACCGTGGTTGCCTGTATGGCGCTCGAGGCCTTTACTACGGCGATTGCTGTTGTGGTGGGAGTGGTTGCGGATATCGCCGTCGGGGCGGGAGCCATATGCCTGATCACGTTTCTGGGCGTGGAGGCATTGGATGCGATTGCCTTTCTGGCTGCAGACGGGGCCATGACAATACCGGAAGCCAGAGATAGATTGACCGGCGGTAATCGTGCTGAACAGCCAGTCAAGAGTCATGCACTCTATAATCCCATCGAGACGTGGGGACCGGTGATTGCTTTGCCCGCGGGTGGCCGAAGCGTTTATCGGCGCCGAGGGCGGTGCGGCACTTCGCGATTCCTGTGCGTTCCTGAAAAGGAGCGTTCACGAAATGCGAGAGTCTCTGGTCGAGGTCAGGCGGGATTTCAACCGGCTGAGGCTGATGAGCGCGCCCGGTGACGGCCTGTCGCTGGTCAATGACGTGGTCAACTGGCACGACATAAAGGACGGTGTCATGGGCGATGTCGACGCGATTGGCATGTGGCTTTATTCGGGTGCCGGGCGGATTGCCGCAGGTGTGGCGCCGCAGCTATCCACACCCTATGCGGCGGAACGGTTCAGCGGAGCTGACCGGATGCACGGCGATCCGAAGGTAAGGATACACAGCTCGGTACGGATCACCATGCATCTGATCGGCGGGACGCATGTCAGGTCGAAAAAGGCCGAACGATGAGAGATCCTCGGCCTGGCCCGGCTTCATCGTTCGGAGAGCGGCAGTGGGAGGCACGCTTGTTCGGAGGATATCTGTTCTTTGCCGTCGCGTGTTCCGCGTTCACGTTCATGACAGGATCGATTCTGATTTTTCGCGGCAGCATCCATTTTGACGGCGACCTTATAACCATCGGCTGTGTCAGCGGCGGTATTCTGGCCATGGTCTTCGCCTATTTCGGGGCGCTTCGAAAGCACATGATCGTAATTCCCATCCTGAAATGATGGACGATCATCACGCTGCCCCTTCAGATCATCGTGTTTCTGGTGGCGCTGCGAGCAATGTTTCATTACGGCTTCTATAATCCAGATCATCAGGAGTTCGACAGCGGTTTGGCCGCTATCCTTTCGCTGATCGGTTTGTTTTTCGGGGTGTACGGAGTGGTCCGCGGGGCGCGGCATCGCTGGTTCGGGCATGTGCTTCAGCGAGATTATCTTCGGTGAGGCGCCGCTTTGGGAGTTCGGTGGGGCCGATCGGACGTGAGGCAATCCGAAGGAGAAGACACACAGTACGACGCTGTACGTGGCGGTAGAGAAGTAGGCCACGTAGCGGCGGCATTTTGCGCTGCGTGGCGGTGTAAAAACTGGCCACCTGTAAGGTCGCCCTTTGCGGATGCGTGCCGTCGGATCGGTGTCACCGAGCAGAGCTATTATCGGTGGCGCAAGGAGTATGGCGGCCTGAAGATGGACCAGGCGCGGCGCATGAAGGAACTGGAGCGGGAGAACGCCCTGCTGAAGCATCTGGTGGCCGAACTGTCGCTGGACAAGGCGATCCTGACGGAGGCGGCACGGGGAAACTTCTGAGCCCCGCGCGGCGCCGGCGCTGTATCGATCACATCAGAGGAACGATGTCTGTCTCCGAGCGGCGGGTGTGCCGTGTGCTCGGGCAGCACCGATCGATGCAGCGCAAGGTAGCCACGCGGGGCGGATGACGAGGCGACCCTGACCGGGGACATCATCGCCCTGGCCCGGCAATATGGTCGTTACTTCTATCGGCGGGTGACGGCCTTGCTGCAAGATGCGGGATGGCATGTGAACCGCAAGCGGGTCGAGCGGATCTGGCGGCGCGAGTGTCTCAAGGTGCCGCACAGGCAACCGAAGCGCTCACGCCTGTGGCTCAATGACGGATCGTGTATCCGGCTGCGGCCTGAGTATCCCGGCCATGTGTGGCCTACGACTTCGTCGAGGGACGGACCCACGATGGCCGCAAGTTCCGGATCCTGTCGATCATCGACGATGCCAGCCGGGACTGCCTGGCCCTGCCGGTCGCGCGACGGCTCAGGAGCGAGGATGTGCTGGGTACCCTGGCCGATTTGTTCGTCACCAGCGGGCCGCCGGCGCATATACGGTCGGATAATGGTCCCGAATTCATCGCCCGGGCGGTGCGGCAATGGCTCGGGAAGGCCAGTGTGAAGACGCTCTACATCACGCCAGGTTCGCCATGGGAAGACGGATACTGCGAATCCTTCAATGGCTCGCTGCGTGATAAGCTGCTCAACGGGGAGATCTTCTACACACTGGTGAAAGCGAAGGTCCTGATCGACGCTTGGCGGTGGCACTACAACATCGTCAGGCCGCACAGTGCGCTCGGATACCGGTCCCCAGCGCCAGAGGTGAAATTGCACTAACTTTCGACCCGGACCACGCAGTGGGGCCGGTCATGCGCCCGGGTGGATCCGCACGCGCCGGCTTCGGTGGGCGGCATCGTCCCGCTCGCGCCGGACATGGCGCGGATCCACCTGCTCGACGCGGAAAGCGGCCTCGTCGTGTAACCATCGCGCGCCCTTGCGGGCGCGCGCGGCTTGCGCTCGGCCTGTCCTGCGCCGCCTTACGCGGTCAGCACGCGTCCCCGCGTCTCCGGCAGGGCGAGAGCCGCGAGGAAGAACAGGGTATAGGCTGCAACCGCAAAGATCGCGATGGCGTTGCCATACCCAACCGATTTGGTGAGAAAGCCGATCAACGCCGGAAACAGCGCGCCGAGGCCGCGGCCGAAATTGTAGCAGAATCCCTGGCCCGAGCCGCGCAGGCGGGTCGGGAACAGCTCGGTCAGGAACGGGCCCATGCCCGAGAAATAGCCGCTGGCGAAGAAGCCGACGGGAAAGCCGAGGATCAGCATCGCATCGTTGGGGATGTCAATCTGGGTGTAGGTGACGATAGTGATGATCGCGCCCGCCGAGAAGATCAAGAACAGCATGCGCCGCCCCAGCCGGTCGGACAGCCATGCCCCCGTGAGGTAGCCGGCGAAGCTGCCGAGAATCAGTACCGCGAGATAGGGCGTGCTGCCGACGATGCTCAGATGCCGATCCACCTTCAGGAAGGTCGGCATCCAGAAGGTGATGGCGTAGTAGCCGCCCTGCGCACCCGTGGAGAGCAGCGCGCCGAGAATGGTGACGAGAAGGGTTTCGCGCCCGAAGATCGCCAGCAGCCCGGGCGAGGCGTTCCGCCGCGCGGCGATGGCGATCGCCGGCTCGGCGACGTTGCGCCGTAGATAGAGTACCAGCAGCGCCGGCAACGCGCCGATCGCGAACATCACCCGCCAGGCAATCGCCGCGGGGGCCAGCGAAAACACGATCGCCTGCGACAGCACGGCAAGCCCCCAGCCCACCGCCCAGGCTGATTGCACCGACCCCACCGCGCGCCCGCGATAGGCCGGGCGGATGACCTCGCCCATCAGGATGGCGCCGGCCGCCCACTCGCCGCCGAAGCCGAAGCCGAGCAGGGTGCGGGTGATGACGAGCTGGTCGAAATTCTGCGCAAGGGCAGAGAGTAGGCTGAAGGCGGAGAACCACAGGATGGTGATCTGCAGCACTCTCACCCGACCAATACGGTCGGACACGTAGCCGGCAATCCAGCCGCCGACGGCGGAGGCCAGCAGGGTCAGCGTCGCCGCCAGCCCGGCCGGGCCGGGCGCTACCGACCATTGATGCATGATCGTGCCGATCACCAGCGGGTAGATCATGAAATCCATCCCGTCGAGGCCCCAGCCGCCGGCGCAGGCGCGGAAGGTGCGCCACTCCGCCGGGTTCATCTCCTTGAAAAATGCGCCGAGCCCGCCGCGCGTCGCGGCCTCCTCCACGCTTGTCTCGCTCGCCATTGCCATTTCCCCCTGTTGCTGGATTGTTGCGTTGTCAGAATGTCGCGGCCGCCCGCGCCGCTTGGTTATAGATGCCGGAGAGGGCGCGGAGAACGGTTGCTACATCTTCGAGTGCCGCCTCGCCAGGTCCGGTCGCGGCGGCCGCCTCGACCAGCAGGCGCTCGCGGATCTCGCCGTAGCGGGCGCAGAGCGCGATGCCGGCGGCGCTGGCGCTCACGCGCTTTTCCTTGCCCGCGCGCTCGACCTCGATCAGCCCGGCCGCCGCCAGCTTGCGCAGCGCGTAGGTGACGAGATGCGTCTCCTCGATGTCAAGCACGAGCATGATGTCGGCGATCTGCTTCGGCCGGTCGCGATGGCGGACGGTGTGCAGGATCAGCACTTCGAGCGGCGAAAGCCCCGGCAGCCCGGCCGCCGCCATGCAGCGCACCATCCAGCGCTGATAGGCCATCGTCGCGAGGTTGAGGCTGAATTCCACCGCCGACAATCCGGGCGATCGCCCCGCCGCCAGATGCGCGGAAGACACCACGGGCTCTCCCGCCGCCTTGCTTGCGGGTTTCTGCGCCACGTTGCGTCCGGGTTTTGCCGCCAAGGCCGCCTCCTCGATTTTATTGCAGCCCGACATTGACAATTTGTCGATAAATCGTCAATAAAAAATTTCAATGGCGCCATCGCTCGCTGCTTGCGCCAGGCAGGGGAGGAACCCGCATGCAGACCGGCCCGGCGACCGCTTCATCCGAACCCGCGCCCCGCTGGCGATTCTGGATCGACCGCGGCGGCACCTTCACCGACATCGTGGCGATCGCGCCGGACGGCGCGCGGCGGACGCTCAAGCTGCTGTCCGAAAACCCCGGCAGCTATGATGACGCGGCGATCGCCGGAATCCGCATCTGCCTTGGCCTCGGGCAGGACGATCCGATGCCGGTGGATGCGATCGAGGCGGTCAAGATGGGCACCACCGTCGCCACCAACGCGCTGCTCGAGCGCAAGGGCGCGCGGGTGCTGCTGCTGACCGATCGGGGCTTGGGCGATGTGTTGCGGATCGGCACCCAGGCGCGGCCCGACCTCTTCGCGTTCGACATCCGGCTGCCGAGCATGCTCTACGAGCGCGTGGCCGAAATCGGCGGGCGCATCGGCGCCGATGGCGCCGAGATCGAGACGCTCGACGAAGCGGCGGCGATCGCGGCCCTGACCGGCGCGCGGGCGGCGGGGATCGAGAGCGTCGCCATCGCGCGGATGCACGCGTGGCGCCATCCGGCGCATGAGCTGCGGCTGGCGCAACTCGCCGCCGATCTCGGCTTTCGCCAGATCTCCGCGAGCCATGCGGTCAGCCCGGTGCTCCGGCTGGTCCCGCGCGGCGACACCACGGTGGCGGATGCCTATCTCTCTCCCGTCCTGCGCCGCTATGTCGATCGTGTCGCCGCCGGCCTGCCGGGCGCGCGGCTGTTCTTCATGCAGTCGCATGGCGGCCTCGCCGAGGCGCACCACTTCACCGGCAAGGATGCGATCCTCTCCGGCCCGGCGGGCGGCATCGTCGGTGCCGTCCGCACCGCGCAGATGGCCGGGATAGACCGCATCATCGGGTTCGACATGGGTGGCACCTCCACCGATGTCGCGATTCATGACCGCGCCTACGAGCGAAGCCTCGAGACCGAAATCGCCGGCGTGCGGCTGCGGGTGCCGATGCTGTCGATCAACACTGTCGCCGCCGGCGGCGGCTCGGTTCTCGGCTTCGATGGCGCCCGTCTGCGCGTCGGGCCCGACAGTGCCGGGGCGAATCCCGGCCCCGCCTGCTACCGGCTGGGCGGCCCGCTGACCGTGACCGACGCCAATCTCTTCCTCGGCAAGCTGGCGCCGCATCACTTCCCGAAGATTTTCGGCCCCACCCATGACGAGGCGCTGGATGCCGCGGTGGTGCAGCAGAAATTCACTGAGCTCGCCGCCGAAGTCGCCGCCGCAACCGGCACCGCGCAGACGCCGGAGCGCATCGCCGAGGGGTTCATCAGCATCGCCGTCGCGCATATGGCGCAGGCCATCAAGCAGATCTCGATCCAGAAGGGGCGCGACCCGGCGGCGTTCGCGCTCGCCTGTTTCGGCGGCGCCGGCGGTCAGCACGCCTGCCTCGTCGCCGAGGCGCTGGGCATGCGGACCATCCTGATCCACCCGCTCGCCGGCGTGCTGTCGGCCTATGGCATGGGTCTGGCTGACCAGATCGTGCTGCGCGAGCAGGCGGTGGAACGCGAGCTGAGCGCCGATTCCGTGGCGTCGATCGAGGAGGTGGCCGCCGGCCTCGCCCGCGCCGCCGCCACCGCCCTGGCCGAGCAGGGGGTCGATCCCGGCGTCGTGCGGACGCTGCGCCGCGCCCAGCTGCGCTATGCCGGCACCGACACGCCCCTGCCGGTGACGCTGGACGATGCACCTGCCATGCGCGCCGCGTTCGAGGCCGCGCATCGCCGCCTGTTCGGCTTCGTCGCGGTGGACCGCGCGCTGATCGTCGAGAGCGTCGAGGTCGAGGCCGTGGCGCCGGGCGAGAAGGTGACAGAGCAGATGCTGCCCGCCCGCGCGTCCGGCCGGCCGGAGCCGATCGACCATATCCGCCTCTACAGCCGCGGCACCTGGCACGACGCCCCGGTCTTCGACCGCGAGGCCCTGTTCGCCGGCGATACGGTGGACGGCCCGGCAATGCTGCGCGAGGCCAACGCCACCACCATCGTCGAACCCGGCTGGCGCGCCGAAATCACCCCGCACAACCACCTGCTCATCACGCACCGCGCCGCAATCAGGACTGCCGCCAGCGCCGATGACGCCAGCCTCGATCCGGTGCGCCTCGAACTGTTCAACAACCTGTTCATGGCCGTCGCCGAGCAGGCCGGTGCGGTGCTGCGCAACACCGCAAGCAGCGTGAACATCAAGGAGAGGCTCGATTTCTCCTGCGCGCTGTTCGACGCCGAGGGCAATCTCGTGGCGAATGCGCCGCATGTCCCGGTGCATCTCGGCGCGATGGGCGAAAGCGTGCGGACCGTGCTGCGCCGCCGCGGCGCGGCTCTCAGGCCCGGCGATGCCATCGCGCTGAACAACCCGTTCGACGGCGGCACCCATCTGCCGGACATCACCGTCATTACCCCGATCTTCGACGATGCGGGCACCACGCTGCGCGGCTTTCTGGCGTCGCGCGGGCATCATGCCGATATCGGCGGCCGAACCCCGGGGTCGATGCCGCCCTTCGTCACCACGCTGGAAGAGGAAGGCGTGGTGATCGACGACATGAAGCTGGTCGATGCCGGCGTGTTCCAGGAAGAGGCGCTGCGCGCGGTGCTCTCCGGTGCCGCCTATCCGGCCCGCAACCCCGATGAATGCGTGGCCGATCTCAAGGCCCAGCTCGCCGCCAACGAAGCGGGCATCGCCGCGTTCCGGGCCATGGTCGACCAGTATGGCTGGCCCACCGTCGCCGCCTATATCGCGCATGTGATGAACAACGCCGAGGCCTCGGTCCGCCGCGCCATCGGCCGGCTGCGCGACGGCAGCTGGGACTACCCGATGGACGATGGCGCGCGGCTCATGGTCGCCATCAGGGTCGACCGCGCCGCCGGCACCGCCACCATCGATTTCACCGGCACCGCGCCGCAGCACAAGGGCAATTTCAACGCCCCGCCCGCCGTCACCCGCGCGGCCGTCCTCTACGTGTTCCGCTGCCTCGTCGACGATGAAATCCCGCTGAACGAAGGCTGCCTCCGGCCGCTCACCATCATCATCCCCGCCGGCAGTTTCCTCAACCCGGCACCCGGTGCGGCTGTGGTCGCCGGCAACACCGAGGTCAGCCAGGCGGTGACGGCGGCGCTGCTCGGCGCGCTCGGCGTCGTCGCGTCGGCGCAGGCGACGATGAACAACCTGCTCTTCGGCAACGCCCGCCACCAATATTACGAAACCATCTGCGGCGGCGCCGGCGCCGGGCCGGATTTCGACGGGTGCGACGCCGTCCATACCCACATGACCAACACGCGCATGACCGATCCCGAGGTGCTTGAACTCCGCTACCCGGTGCGCGTCGAAACCTTCGAGATCAGGCGCGGCTCCGGCGGCGCCGGGCGGCATCGCGGCGGCGATGGCGTGCGCCGCAGGCTGCGCTTTCTCGAACCGATGACCGTGACGATCCTCGCCTCGCGCCGCACCGTGCCGCCCTTCGGCATGGATGGCGGCGCTCCCGGCGCGGCCGGCCGGCAATGGGTCGAGCGCGCGGAGGTTGGGGGCGAGGTCAGGATCGAGGTCATGGGCGGCCGCGACCAGGCGACGATCACCGCCGGCGATTCCGTCGTCATCGAAACCCCCGGCGGCGGCGGTTACGGAAACCCGTAGAGCCGGTGGGCGTTGGTGGTGAGGATGCGGTCCCGGACCGCGTCATCCGGCGCCCAGTCCGCCAGCAGGTCGAGCAGGTCGCCGACATTGGGCATATGCGCCCAGTTCGCGACATGGGGCCAGTCCGACCCCCACACGCACCGCTCGGGTGCTGCCCCGACCAGCGCGCGGGCAAGCTCAACGGTCCGCGCATAAGGCGGCCCGTCCAGCCGATAGGCACCCGAGAGTTTGACCCAGCCGCCATCGCGCACCAGGCCGAGCATGGTGTCGAAGCCCCGCCGCCCGGCATCCCCGGCAACCGAGAAATGGCCCATGTGGTCGATCACGAACGGCACGCGCAGGCGGCTCAGCCGGCCGGCGCGGTCGCCGAGCGCGCGAACATCGGTCAGGAACTGGAGGTGCCAGCCATGCTCGGCGCAGATCGCCTCGTAGCGGTCGAGCTGGTCGAACCCGACCCCGCCGCCGAACAGCGTGTTGATCCGCAGCCCCACGACGCCTGCCTCCGCCATCGCCCGCCATGCCTGCGCCGGCAGGTCGGGCGGGCTTACCGCAATGCCCCGCAAGCGGGCGCGATGCGCCGCCACGGTCTCCAGCATCAGCCGGTTGTCGGTGCCATGCACGCTGACCTGCACCAGCACGCCATGGGTCATGCCGGTGGCGTCGAGCATCGCGAGATAGGCCTCCGGCGTCGCCGGCGGCGGGGTGTAGCTCCGTTCGGCGACATAGGGGTGTTGCGGCGGCGCGCCGATGACATGCGCATGCGTATCGACCGCGCCATGCGGCACCCTGAACCGCGCGGGACCGTGCGGGGAGGGGGCGGGGCGGGGGCAGAGAGGGCCTGGTTCGTCCATGGATGAATCCTCGCTTGCGCCCCGGGGCGCGTCAAGCGGCATTGTCACGTTAACCCCGGTCGGGCAGCAGAGCTCCGCAGTGGATGGAGATGCACAGGTGATGTCACACGTGTCCTGCCGCCAGATATCGAAGGCCTGAGAGCGGAGAGCACGGTATGCCGTGGCGGTCATGAGGTGACGCCGCGGATGGAAGTGGCAGTGGATGAACGCGTGCGCAGAATGAAAGTTTTGCGCTTGATCCGGTACTTTGAACCGCTGCATCTGCCGCTCTCGTCGTCGCGTCGGTCGATGTGAATTCTCGGCGCGGTTGTTGAGATACCGGCTTTGCCGGTGCTCTACATTGGGAAGCAGTGACCGGCGCGCCACGCCGTAGCTCTTCAGTTGTCGGTGACGATCACCCTCGGCACGTACTGCAACCCCTTCAGCAACTTTTTGAAGAAGCGCTTGGCAGCGCGGGCGTCCCGCCGCAGCTGAACGAGGATGTCAGCACGACACCATCATGATCGACGGGACGCCACACGTAATGCTGAACGCCTTGGATCCGGATAAAGATCTTATCCATATGCCACTTGTCGCTCGGACGAGGTCGCCGTCGGCGCATAGCGTGAGCGAAGCTGGCGCCAAACTTCTGACACCAACGCCGCACGGTCTCATACGAGACCGTGACGCCACGCTCAGCCAGAAGCAGCTCAACATCCAGCACAGGCTGAGGCTGAACACATGATAGAGCCAGACGGCATGGTTGATGACCTCAGCCGGGAACCGGTGGCGGTAATGAGGATCGGATGACCGCTTCATGTCCCCAGTCTTCCCCGCCTCAGGCTCCGCCGCCAGAGCCAGGCACGATTACCGTGACAATGCCCTGCGAACACCTACCCGGAATCACGTATGGCCCAACCATTCAACTTTCAATCAAAAACGTTCCGATTTCATTCCGAAATAGCCTCTGACTCTATAATTTGCTAAGTCGTGTTTTTCGGCTTGTCCATGAAATTTGCACATGGATTTTAGTTCCGCCTCCGTTGGGTTCATGCGAGATCCATCCCGCATTGCTCCCGCGCGATATCGACGAAGCGCTGCACCCGGTGCGATGCCGTCTGTGGCTTGACCGCGAGCAGCAGTTCGCTCGCCGCCCCCGGTTCGCCGAGCTTGCGGCTTGCCACGTCGGAAATGCCGATGCGCACGTAGCATTCCGGCAGGATCGCGATGCCGATCCCGGCGGCGACCAGCCCGAGCACCGAGCCGAGTTCCCGCGCGTGCTGCACTACCCGCGGCGCGAACCCGGCCTCGCTGCACAGCGTCATGAAATGGTCGTACATGCCGCAGCCGATATCGGGCGCAACACTGACGAATGTCTCGCTTCCCAGCCGAGCGAGTTCAAGCGGCCCGTCCGCCCCGGCGAGCCGGTGCCCCGCCGGCAGGAACACAGCGAGTTCGTCGCGCCAGATCCGGTGCGCGACCAGCCCCGGCCCGGCCTGGAAGTAATAGGGCGGCCGCAGGATGCCGATGTCCAGCTCCTCGTCGAGCAGCGCCTGGAGTTGCTGAGCGGTCGACATGTGCCGCAATTCGATCCCGATCTCCGGATAGCGGTCGCGGAAGGCGCGCATCAGCCGGGGGAACATGTCCAGCATCGGCACCGAGCCGGTGAAACCGAGCCGGATCAGCCCGGCCTCGCCCTTCGCCGACAGCGCCACCACCTCCGCCGCGCGCCGTAGTTCGCCTAGCGCCTTGCGCGCGGAATCCAGCAGAAGCACCCCGGCATGGGTGATCTCTACCCGCCGCCGCGTCCGGTTGAACAGGGTCGCGCCGAGTTCCTCCTCCAGTGCCTTGATCTGCATGCTGAGCGGCGGCTGGCTGACATTCAGCCGTTCCGCGGCGCGGCTGAAGCTCAGCTCCTCGGCGACCGCGACGAAATAGCGGAGCTGGCGAAGTTCCATGACTTATATTCTTTCCTGATAAGTCGGCGGTCAAGATCGTATTGGACTTTATAAGTCGCATCGCGTCGTATGCCCCAAAATGGGGAGAACGACAGCATGCTGGGATTCAGGATCAATCGCCGCGAACGCCGTGTGCCGGCCAACCTGGTGGCACGGTTCCACGACCTGCCGACCGCGAACGTGAGCGACGTGATGGCCCGCATGGCCGGCGGCGGCGCGCGGCTGCGGCCGATGCATGGCGGCGGCGTCCTCGCCGGCCCGGCGCTCACGGTCAAGACGCGCCCAGGCGACAATCTCATGGTCCATAAGGCGATCGACATCGCCCTGCCGGGCGACGTCATCGTCGTCGATGCCGGCGGCGACCTCACCACCGCGATCATCGGCGAGATCATGGCGAGCCACGCCGCCGCGCGCGGCGTCGCCGGCATCGTGATCAACGGCGTGATCCGCGACTCCGCGGCCCTGCGCGCCGGCCGCTTCCCGGTCTTCGCCGCCGGCGTCGCCCATCGCGGCCCCTACAAGGACGGGCCGGGCGAGATCAACGTCGCCATCGCCCTCGACGGCATGGTCATCGAACCCGGCGATCTCGTGCTCGGCGACGATGACGGCCTGGTCGCCGTGCCCTTCGATCATGCCGAGGCGGTCTGCGCCGCCGCTGCCGCCAAGCAGGCGGCCGAGGACAAGATCCTCGCCGCCATCCGTGCCGGTCACGGCCAGGACCGCTCCTGGGTCGACGAAACCCTCAAACGCCTCGGCTGCGCGTTCGACGCCAGCTGACAAACCATCACAATCAGGAGGAAACGATGTCATCGAGCGAAGATCTCGAGACGGCGACCATGCGTCGCGTCTACTGGCGGCTGATCCCGCTGCTGTTCACGGGCATGTTCCTGAACTATCTCGACCGCATCAATATCGGCTTCGCCGCGCTGCGGATGAACCATGATCTCGGCCTGACCCCCTCGGTCTTCGGCTTCGGCGCCAGCGTGTTCTTTCTCGGCTACATGCTGCTCGGCGTGCCGAGCAACCTGATGCTCGACCGCATCGGCGCACGGGTCTGGATTCCCGTGATCCTGGTCTTCTGGGGCGTGGTGGCGACGCTGACGGCCTTCGTCCAGGGCGCCACCAGTTTCGATGCGGTGCGCTTCCTGCTCGGCGTCGCTGAGGCCGGCGCGCTGCCGGGCTTCGCACTCTATGTCACCCAATGGTTCCCGGCGTCCTACCGCGCCCGCGCCATCGCCGGCTACATCATCGCCGGCCAGGCCGCGGCCATCTTCGGCAGTCCGCTGGCCGCCTTCCTGATCACGATGACCGATCGCGGTTTCGGCCTGCACGGCTGGCAGTGGATGTTCATCATCGAGGGCCTGCCGACGATCCTGCTCGGCCTAGCCTTCCTTTTCCTGCTCACCGAGCGTCCGGCCGATGCGCGCTGGCTCGCCCCCGAGCAGCGCGAGTGGCTCCAGCGCAAGCTCGACGAGGAGCGCGCCGCCGCCGAGCGTGTCCGCCGCTTCCGCCTCGCGGATGTCGTCACCGACGGCCGGATCTGGTCGCTCTCGATCCTGTTCGGCTGTGCGCTGGTCGGCATCTACGGCCTGCTCATCTGGCTGCCGCAGATCATCAACGCGATGGGCCACATGAGCCTGTTCGAGGTCGGCCTGCTCGCCGCCATCCCGCCGGCGCTCGGCGTCGTCGGCCAGATCGCCGTCAGCCGCAGTTCCGACCGCACCGGCGACCGCAAGGTGCATCTCGGCGCCGTCTACGTGCTCGGCGCCGTCGCGCTCGCCCTCAGCGCCGTCTGCCCCAACGCGATCCTCGCCTACGTGCTGCTCTGCGTCGCCGGCTTCGGCATTTTCGCCGGCAACCCGCTGTTCTGGAGCATGGCCACGGCGATGATGACCGGCACCGCCGGCGCCGCCGCCATTGCCTTCATCAACAGCGTCGCCCAGTTCGGCGGCCTGATCGGGCCGTGGATGATCGGCTGGGTGAAGGGCACGACCGGCAGTTTCGAGATCGCCCTGCTGGCGCTCGCCGCCTTCCTGATCATCGCCGCGCTCATCGCCTTCGCGATGCGGGTCGCCCCGCGCCCCGCGGCGGCGGCGAGCGAAGCCTGACCACCAGCGAAAGGATCCGCCCCGCCATGATCATCGATTGTCACGGCCACTACACCACGTCCCCTCCGGCGCACGAGGAATGGCGGCGCCGGCAGGTGGCGGCGGGGCCGGGCGCGCCCCCTGGCCCGGCCCCGCGCATCTCCGACGACGAGATCCGCGACACCATCATCGGCGGCCAACTTCGCGTGCAGAACGCGCGCGGCGTCGACATGACGATCTTCTCGCCGCGCGCCGCCAGCATGGCGCACCACGATGCCGACGCCGTCGGCAACGCCGCCTGGGCGGATCTGTGCAACACGCTGATCCACCGCGTCTGCCGCCTGTTCCCGCGCAACTTCGTTGGTGTCTGCCAGCTTCCGCAGGCGCCGGGCGTCTCGCCGGCGAATTGTGTCGCCGAGCTCGAGCGCTGCGTCACCGAATACGGGTTCGTCGGCTGCAACCTCAACCCCGACCCCTCCGGCGGCTACTGGACCGACCCGCCGCTGACCGACCGCTGGTGGTATCCGCTCTACGAGAAGATGGTCGAGCTCAACGTGCCGGCGATGGTGCATGTCAGCTCGTCCTGCAACCCGAACTTCCACGCCACCGGCGCGCACTACATCAACGGCGACACGTCGGCCTTCATGCAGTTCCTCACCTCCGACCTGTTCCGCGATTTCCCGACGCTGAAATTCGTCATCCCGCATGGCGGCGGCGCAGTGCCCTATCACTGGGGCCGCTATCGCGGCCTCGCGCAGGACATGGGCCTCCCGCCGCTGCCCGAGCTGCTGCTCGGCAACGTCTTCTTCGACACCTGCGTCTACCATCAGCCCGGCACCGAGCTGCTGGCGCGCGTCATCCCGGTCGACAACATTCTCTTCGCCTCGGAAACCCTCGGCGCCGTCCGCGGCGTCGATCCCGAGACTGGCCACCCTTTCGATGACACCCGCCGCTACATCGAGGCCGTGCCCTGGCTCACCGCGTCCGACCGCCAGCAGATCTATGAGGGCAACGCCCGCCGGGTCTATGCTCGTCTCTCTGCGCAGATCGAGCGCCAGGCCGCCGCATGAGCGCCGGCGCGGAAAGGGAAGGGGAAACAATGGGTTCTATGCCGGTCCGCGTCGCGGTCCTCGACGACTGGCAAGGCCTCGCCCGCGAGGCGGCCGACTGGGCGGCGCTCGAGTGTCGCGCCGAGGTGGTGTTCTTCTCCGCCCCCTTCGCCAGCGAGGACGACGCCGCCAGTCAACTCGCGGGCTTCGACGTGCTGATGGTCATGCGCGAGCGCACGGCCTTCCCGGCCAGCCTGATCGCGCGCCTGCCGCGCCTGAAGCTCTTCGCCATGACCGGCCGGCGCGGCGCCACGCTCGACCTTGCCGAGCTCGCCCGCCGCGGCGTCACGATCTGCTATGCTGACGGCGCCGATTCCGGCGAGGCGACCGCCGAACTCGCGCTCGGTCTGATCATCGCCGCCGCCCGCTCGCTCCCGGCGGGCGACGCGGCAATCCGCGCCGGCGGCTTCCAGGCGGGCGTGCCGGCCGGATTCCAGCTTGCCGGCAAGACGCTGGGAATCATCGGCCTCGGCCGCCTCGGCGCGCGCCTCGCCCGCTACGCCGTCGCCCTCGACATGAAGATTCTCGCCTGGAGCCAGAACCTGACCGACGAGGCCGCCGCCGCCGCCGGCGCCATCCGGGTCGGGAAATACGAATTGCTCGCCGCCGCCGACGTGGTCAGCCTCCACCTCGTCCTCTCCGCGCGCACCCGCGGCATCATCGGCGCCGCTGAGCTGGCCGCGATGAAGCCGGGAGCGCTGCTGGTCAACACCGCGCGCGGCCCGCTGGTCGACGAGGCAGCGCTGGTCGCCGCCCTGTCCACCGGCCGCATTCGAGCCGCCCTCGATGTCTATGACAGCGAGCCGCTGCCCCAAGGCCATCCGCTCCGCGCCTGTCCACATGTCGTGCTCTCGCCGCATCTCGGCTACGGCACGATGGAGACGTTCCGTGCCTTCTACCGCCAGGGGATCGAGAACGTCCTCGCCTTCCTCGACGGCGTGCCGGTCCGCCGGCTCGACCCTATCGCCTAGATTTTGGGTCGGAAGACCCGTCAGCATCGCATGTGCCAAGATGAGGTCTCGAAACAAAGTCGGCGGATGGGGGAAAGATCGTCCAATGCCTGAAAGCGCATTTCCATTGATGCGTCGAAGAACGTCTTTACGATCCATGGTGTCGACGATGCGGAACGTTCAGGACCACAGCTAGAGCGCGTCTGTTGATCGATGAATCGAATGTGAAGTGACTTGGGCTGGTTTGGCTGATTTTTGAGTGAGGTGGATGATGGCGAGAGCACTGAGTGATGATCTGCGGCCCCGGGTCCTGAAGGCTTCGCCGGAAGGGATGTCGGCGCGGCAGGTGGCGGCGCGGTTTAGGTTCTGAACTCAACTGATCCGTGATGTGACGGCGAGGACGAGACAGATACCCGCGAGGAAGTTTCGTGCGGTTTTGTCGTAGCGTGTTGCGATGGCACGCCAGTCCTTGAGCCTACAGAAGGCGCGCTCGATGAGATTGCGCTTTCTGTAGGCGACGGGGTCGAAGGCCAGTATGGCGCGGCGGTTGGGCATCGGCGAGATCACTGGCCTGGTGCCTTGGGGGTGAGGAAGGCGCGGAGGTCATCGGCGTCGTAGGCTTTGGCGGCGATCGGGTCTTCTGGCGGCGGCATGGTGGGCAGAAGGGCTCGGGTGCCGCTGATGTCGGATGCCTGTCCTGGCGTCAGGAGGACGGCGGCGATGCGCCCCTGCTCATCCGCGACGGCGTGGATCTTGGTCGTCCGTCCACCCCTAGACGAGGCCCGCACTCCGCTAATCTATGCCGAAATCTACGCCAAATGTTCTAACGACAGACAAGCTGATGAGATCGTAGCTCTCCAGATTGTTGGGTGCCTGTGAGGTGCCGCGACGGGCGAGATCGTTCGGCGCCACGCAGGTTACCCAAGGAAACTCGCACAAGACCTGGGCGCGGTTGCCCGGAATGCCATCCAGCGGACCGGTGCGGATCGTAAGATCAATTGCCTCATCCGCGAGATCGGCCATACGGTCGCTTCCGCGCAAATTGCGTTCGGTCTGCTGCAATTGGTCTCGGGCGTGTTGCGGGAGCGGCACCAGGCAGGTCGTGAGGATAGACGTCGGCGCCGTGATGCGTACTCGGCCTGCGACGCAATCCCTCGACGCAACACTGATTGCAGCATCGGCCTTCTCTATCCCTCGCGTGACTTCCCCCGCCAGTGGCAGCAGGCGCTCGCCATCCTCGGTGAGTGAGACGGCATGGGTGGAACGGTTAAGCAGCCGTATTGTCCGTGCTTGTTCAAGCCTGCTGATCGTCTTGGGCACGTCGGGGTCGTCATGCCGAGGCAACGCCCGGCCGCTGCGAAGGACCCCGCCTCAGCGACGGCCAGGAAGCATGGCAGCTGGGTCATTGTCAGGGGTGACGATGTGGGCATGATGTCAACACTATTTGGGCTCCAATGGCGCTTCAAGCGGCTCCGCAATCCGACGATATTGCGGTTCATGCCAAGGAGCGTTTCATCATGAACATGATCCATGCCCAACCTTTTCTCGACGTAATGCATGCGAAGGC